>JAICHT010000181.1 GCA_025924755.1 Chitinophagaceae bacterium
ATGAAAATAAAGAGCAGATCGAAATCTCCAAAGCTTATGAGCGGATGCCAAATCCATCTTTATTAGCTACTCAGGAGTTTTTGGAAGATAAAATTTACTTCCGCAAAAATGAAGATGATTTGTTTCAATAGTTGAATTTATAAAAGTGATTGATAAGGCGATGGATATTTCCGTCGCCTTATTTTTAGAAGTAGTATTTTAGTTCTTACATGCTGAAAGGGAAAAAAATAATACTGGGTATAACAGGAAGCATTGCGGCCTATAAAATACCTTTGCTGGTAAGGCAACTTATAAAAGCCGGTGCCGCGGTAAAGGTAATTATGACGCCCGCCGCTACCGATTTTGTATCCAAATTAACCTTGTCTACCCTTTCAAAAAGCCCGGTATTGATTGATTTGTTTAACGAGCAATCCTGGGCAAACCATGTACAGTTGGGCCGTTGGGCAGATGCTATGTTAATAGCGCCACTCAGTTGCAACACTTTAAGCAAAATGGCTGTGGGACAGTGCGATAACCTGCTGCTGGCTACTTACCTCTCTGCCACCTGCCCGGTAATAGCTGCGCCTGCTATGGATGAAGATATGTGGCACCATCCTTCCGCTAAAAAAAATGTACAACTTATCTCCTCATATGGTTGCCGTATCATTCCTGTAGCCTATGGCGAATTAGCCAGTGGGTTGATTGGTGATGGAAGAATGGCAGAACCGGAAGAAATCGTTCAATACCTGTTTGACTTTTTTAGTACCAATCAATCATTGAAAAATAAAAAAGCGTTGGTAACCGCTGGCCCTACATACGAAGCCATAGACCCCGTACGTTTTATAAGCAATCACTCCACCGGCAAAATGGGTTATGCGCTGGCAGGGGAATTGGCAGCAAGAGGTGCAGATGTAACTTTAATTTCCGGACCGGTAGCTATAACTCCGGGTTCGAATATTAATTTAATACCAGTTACTACGGCGCAGGAAATGTATGAGGCCTGTATGCAATATTCGGATACATATGATATAGCCATCATGGCCGCGGCTGTAGCCGATTATACTCCGGTTAATCCTGAACCGCAAAAAATAAAAAAAGCGGTAAATGGCATACAGTTGGAATTAAAGAAAACAGCCGATATCCTGGCAAGCTTTGGAAAAATAAAAAGAACAGGTCAGCTATTAATAGGCTTTGCTTTGGAAACCAATAATGAAAAAGAGTTTGCGCAGAAGAAACTGGAAGAAAAGAATGCCGATGTTATTGTTTTAAATTCCTTAAAAAATAAAGGCGCCGGTTTCGGACATAATACCAATAAGATAACAGTGTTTGATAAACGAGGAAGAGAAAAAGAATTTGAAACCAAACATAAGAACGAAGTGGCAAAAGATATTGTTGATATAATAACAGAATTATTGTAATGCATAAAAAACTCGCTATACTAATATTGCTTACTGCCTTTTCAGCAGCAACGTATGCACAGGAGCTGCAGGCTAAGCTTAGCGTGATGGCTAACCGCGTAGGCACGCAGGTAGATAAAAAAGTATTTCAAACCCTGCAAACTGCTTTATTGACCTTTATCAATAATCGTAAATGGACAAGTGATACGTATCAGCCGCAGGAGCGGATTCATTGTAATTTCTTGATTAATATAGACCAGGATATGGGTCAAAATGTGTTTAAAGCGACGCTGACCGTACAAGCGGCTCGGCCGGTATATAACACTGCTTACGAATCGCCTATTATTAATTTCCAGGACAATGACTTAATGTTTCGGTATGTAGAGTTTCAGCCTGTTGAATTTAATGAGAATCGTGTGCAGGGTACCGATCCGCTGGCAGCCAATCTGACGGCGGTCTTGGCCTATTATGTTTATGTAATATTAGGAACGGATTATGATTCTTTTTCACCACGTGGGGGCGATCCTTATTTTCAAAAGGCACAAAATATTGTAAACAACGCTCCTGAAAGCCGCGATATCATTGGCTGGAAAACTTTTGACGGCATCCGTAACCGTTACCACCTGGTAGAAAATATGATGAACACCCAGTTTACCTTAATGCACGATGCTATATATTCCTACTACAGAACGGGACTGGATCTGTTTTATGACAACGAAAAAGAGGGAAGGGCCGGCGTATTAAATGCACTGAGTTTTTTAAGCACTGTCAACCAGGAAAATCCCAACTCCATGTCCATGCAATTTTTCTTTCAGGGTAAAAGCGATGAGATCGTGCATATTTTTTCTCATGCCGATGCCGATGAAAAAGCAAGGGCGAGAGATATGCTTACCAAGCTGGATATTACTAATATCAATGCGTATAAAGACCTGAAGTAATGCGCTATTTTATTTTTGTGTTTATCCTTTTTTTTATTGGCTGTAAGAATGAAAAAGTGCCGGAAGGTGTGCTGCCGGTAAAACAAATGCAAAGCGTGGTATGGGATATAGTTCGTGCCGATGTATTAGCCAATTACCGCTACGACAGGGATACTTCTTTAAAAAGAACTACGTACCGCACCGATTTATACCAACAGGTATTTAGCATACACCATATTACCAAACAACAGTTTAAAAGAAGCTTTCAATATTACCAGTTGCATCCCACGCTATGGCAGCCTATATTAGATTCGCTGTATAGCAAAGCTTCTGCATCCACCACTTCAGCTCCATATTCGCCACATCCGTTAAAGTAGTAAATGGTTTTTACCGTGCTATTCTTACTTTTGAAAAATACAATTGCTTGTGGCTATGAATAAAATATTTAATAGTGCTGCAGCGGCCTTGCACGACGTTCAGGATGGTTCGATAATTATGCTGGGTGGGTTTGGGCTTTGCGGCATCCCGGAAAATAGTATTGCGGCATTGGTTGAAAAAGGCGTTAGCAATCTTACCTGCATCTCTAATAATGCCGGTGTGGATGATTTTGGATTGGGATTATTGCTAAAAACCCGCCAGATAAAAAAGATGATGAGTTCTTACGTAGGTGAAAATGCGGAATTTGAACGGCAACTTTTGCAAGGCGAACTGGAAGTGGATTTAATACCACAAGGCACTTTAGCTACGCGGATACAAATGGCGGCTATGGGTATTCCGGCTTTTTACACGCCGGCCGGCTATGGTACTGAAATAGCAGCCGGCAAGGAAGTAAGAGAATTTAATGGCAAAATGTACCTGATGGAAACAGCACTGCATGCAGATTTCGCTATGGTAAAAGCCTGGAAGGGTGACAAGTTTGGTAATTTGGTATTTAGAAAAACCACCCGCAATTTTTCTGCTTCTATGGCAAAAGCTGGCACGGTAACCATTGCAGAAGTAGAAGAATTAGTAGAACCGGGAGACCTGGATCCTGATTGCATACATGTAGCAGGCATCTATGTACACCGCATATTTGAAGGTAAGAATTATAGTAAACGTATCGAACGCAGAACCATTCGGTTACAATAAGCATAATAGTGATATTGCATAATTCCAGCAGCTTAATTCCAACATCATTAATCAGTTTTTTATGGCTTTAGATAAATACGGCATCGCTAAACGCATAGCGCAGGAGTTGAAAGATGGTATGTATATCAACTTAGGTATTGGTATACCCACCCTGGTAGCCAATTACATTCCCGAAGGAATATCCGTAATGCTGCAAAGTGAGAATGGACTATTGGGTATTGGCCCGTATCCAACCGATGCGGAAGTGGATGCCGATTTAATCAATGCCGGTAAAGAAACCGTAACAATATTACCCGGTGGCGCTTTTTTTGACAGTGCAGAAAGCTTTGGTATGATACGGGCGGGCAAGGTAAACTTGACCGTACTTGGTGCTATGGAAGTAAGCGAAAAAGGAGATATTGCCAATTGGAAAATTCCGGGTAAGATGGTAAAAGGAATGGGTGGCGCTATGGATTTGGTGGCCAGTGCGCAAAATATAATAGTAGCAATGATGCATACGGCTCCTAATGGCGCATCAAAACTGTTGCGACAATGTACACTGCCATTAACCGGCATCAACTGTGTAAAAAAAATAGTAACGGATTTGGCAGTTATTGATGTAACGCCTAATGGATTTAAACTTATAGAAAGAGCGCCGGGCGTAAGCGTTGAAGAGATACAAGCTAAAACTGCCGGAACCCTGATAGTAGAAGGCGTAATTACAGAAATCAATATATAGTGTATGCCGCCAAGGATTATTATGCTATCAGGTAAGGGAAAATTTGCACCCTTTATTTACAATGGTCTTCTAAACAGTTATCCTATTGAGAAGGTGATTATTGAAGAGGATGAAGATTATGAGTTGCTGCTTAAAAGACGCGCCAAAAAAATTGGTTTAGTAAAAGTATACGGGCAAAAACTTTTTAATAAATATGTTATCAAGAAGTTGATGCAATCTTCAAAGAGCCGCATTAAAGAAATTATACGAGGGCAATGCCTGAATGGTGCAAATATCCCACATGAAAATAAACTTAATATTCGCTCGGTCAATGACCTGTCAACTATAGAACTCATTGGAAGCCTGCAACCGGATATCATCTTGGTTAATAGTACCCGGCTCATTAAAAAAGCCCTGTTGCAAGCTGTTAAGGTTCCTATCATTAATATACATAGCGGTATTACTCCTGCCTATCGGGGCAATGCAGGTGCCTACTGGGCTTTAGTGAATGGCGAGCCTGATAAATGTGGTTCTACAATTCATTTGTTAGATGCAGGTGTAGACACAGGTGCCATCTTATACCAGGATACTATTTTCCCAACTACTGCGGATAATTATCTTACCTATCTTTTTTTGCAATTAGCAAAGGAAATAGAAATGGTAAAAAAAGCAATTGAAGATGTTGTAAAAGATGAAGTAACGCCTTTGCCGCCATCAGGACCTTCTAAAATATATTATGAACCTACTATTTGGCAGTATTGGTATAATAGTATAATAAAAAAAGTGAAGTAGTTACTTGTATAATGTTAATCAACCAAATTGTTCTTTACTGCAAAGAATACCAACCCAGCGGTGTTTTTACTGCCAAAACGTTCCATTAAACGGTCTTTGATGGCTTCTACCGTACGGGGGCTTATTTCCATCTTCTGAGCAATTTCCTGCGCCGTAAATTCCATGCAAATAAACTGCAGCACGTCTCTTTCTTTTTCAGTGATGGTTATTTCGTTATTGAGTGATGGGGCTATTTTTTGCTTGGCGTGTGTGCGCTTTAATAAAATACGGTTTACAAAATTATTCAGGTAATATCCTTTTTCATATACATCAATAATCGCTTTTCGTATTTCCTGCGGCTCTGCATTTTTCAGTAAATATCCATTGGCACCATTTTCCATTAAGTGATATACAAAACGCTCATCTTCGTACATGCTTAATACTACTACGTAAATATGTGGGTACTGTTTACTAATAGCTTTTGTAGCTTCTATGCCATCTTTTTGAGGCATGCGTAAGTCCATTAATACTACATCCGGCTCAGCTTCTGCCAGGCCATTGATTAAATCTTCCCCGTTCTCGGCCTCCAATACAAATTTTATATTGCTATAAGGCCTAAGTGACAGAATCACTCCTTTCCGAAATATCTTATGGTCGTCTGCTATCGCTACTTTAATAACCTGCATAATACATACTCAAAAGTAAAAATAGTAATTAATGGTTATTCGTGAGGTTCCTCTTTAGGTATTTCAACGGTTACTTTGTAATAAGTTTGCGAAGCATCCTTTTCAAAATTAATACTGCCATGTATTACTTTTAAGCGGCTGCTGATGTTTTTTAAACCCATACCGGTCTTACTTTTATTTAGCCGCTCGAAGTCTTCTTGTATCAGTCCGCGGCCATCATGGTTTATACGCAGAATCATATTTTCCCCGTTGGTATTTTGAGTAAGATGAATAAAGCTGGCGTTACTGTGTTTTAAAATATTATTTACCAGTTCCTGCACTACCCGAAAACTGCTTAACTCTTTATCCAGTTTGATGCGTTCCTTATAATCGTGAAAACGGCTACTGGCATTGATAGTACCGGCGCCGCTGATTTTATGAAACAAATCGTTCACGGCCGACTCCAAACCGAAGTTTTTTAAAGTAGGCGGCATCAGGCTGTGGCTTATGCTTCGTATGAGCTGGATAGTATCGTCTATAATCTGCCTTGCCTGAAAAATTGATTGTAGCTGCGTGGCTTTATCCTGGTTCACCAGATTTTCGCTTAAGTACAGTCGTGCAGTAGCTAATAGTGGACCGGCGTCATCGTGCAGGTCGGCTGCAATGCGTTGCCGCTCTTGCTCCTGCAGGTAAAGAGAAGCTTTCAGTAATAATTTTTGTTGCTGCTCCTCCATTTTTTGGAGCTGCAACTGGTAGCGGATTACCTTTCGTTGATGAAAGATGATAAACAGTATGAGGCCGATAGTCAGCACCAGCATACCTAAGGTACCCAGGAATAAAACGGTGTTTGTAGAAACTTCTAGTAAGAACATACATTATAGGGTATAGCAGTTAGTTTAAAACATGTAGGTTCTTTTTAGAATATGGATTTTCGCCGGTATCATATTTAGAGACAATCATTCCAATGCTGAACAAAATATTCTTTATTGTATTTAGTATAAAAGTAACGAACCAAAATTTATGTATTTCTTCTAAAGGAACAAAGTTTGCATATAGATAAATAAAGAATGAGCCTGACAAATAGATCAGAAAACCGAAAACAATCCAAAAACTCGGGCTATTATAAATGAACAAAGTTTTTGGCTTGTTTATTTGCTCAAATAAATAGTACACTGAAAATATAATTATTACAATTGACTCAGCTCCTACAGGAATGGAGTCAAAAAAGTCCCATTTTGCAATAAAGAAATAAAAAATTAGAAAAACACAAAAAGTAATGGAAGTAAAAAGAATGATCTTCTTTAAAAGTCTATTGTCAATAATACGTCTTAAATAAAGGCTTAGAAAAATAAACTCAATAAGAGTGTAAGAGCTTAAAAAATACTTCTGTCCATCGTAATTATGTTGAAATATAAAGTCTAGAACTTTATCATTTACAAACTGAAAGATACAGTATACAAAAATTACCCATAATCCCTTTTTTTGATTCATCGACTTTTGAAAAACCAAAAAAAGGAGTATGGGTAATAATGCAGAGTAGGTACTAATATTTAAAAATGTGTCTTCTATGTTGGAATTTTTCCAAATATAGAAAACGCCTTAGTCAATTGCAATTAAATATCCCACCAATTTTCGTCTTCAGTGGTGATACCAGTTCTGATACCACGGTCAGCAACAATACCTTTTTGCGCATCTA
>JAICHT010000182.1 GCA_025924755.1 Chitinophagaceae bacterium
CATATCGCACACATCTTTGTTTCGTTTACAGATAAAAGCGGGAAAGAAGATTCTGCCACGGCCAGGAAAAAAATTAATGAGGCTTACCAAAGATTAAAAAGCAAGGTAAGTTTTGCAGAGGTAGCCCGCCAGTATTCCGATGATCCGTCGGTAGCATCTAATGGGGGTGATATGGGCTATATCACGGTATTTACATTGCCGTACGAACTGGAAAATATCGTATATGCCACACCGCTAGGTAAGCTATCGCCCATACATACTTCAAAGGCAGGCTACCATATTTTTAAAAACTTAGGCGAACGAAAAGCAGTAGGGAAAGTGAGGGCCGAACAAATTTTACTGGCGTTTCCGCCCGATGCGGATGCAACTACTAAAAAGGGTATTAAAAAGTTAGCCGATTCGTTGTACAACCGTTTGCAAAAAGGTGATGACTTCAGCAGTCTTGCCAAAACCTATAGTAATGATTTTATTTCGGCTTCTGTAGGTGGTAGCCTGCCCGATTTTGGCGTAGGCCAGTTTGATCCTGCCTTCGAATCGGTAGTTTTTGCCATGAAAGACAGCATCCTCAGCAAACCCTTTCCTACATCATATGGCTATCATATTGTAAAGCGGTTGGGTCATATTCCGGTTTCCCAAAAAGAGGATATCAAAACCCAGCAGGATTTAAAAGATAAAGTAGAACAAAGCGACCGCATTAATACCACCAAAGCCATATTGGCTCAAAAAGTTTTAAAGGAAGCTGGCTTTAAAGAAGCAGGTTTCAATGCTTCCGAGCTTTGGCTATTGACCGATAGTGTGCTGGATTATAAGCCTGCACACAATAAGGTAACAATGACTTCTAAAACGCCTTTGTTTACTATTGGTACACGGAAGGTGTTAGTAAGTGATTGGATAGCATATACCCAAACCAACCGCTATAAAGCAGACGGCAGTGGCCTGAAGCCATATCCGCAATTATGGAATGAATTTGTGCAGGCCAGTGCGTTGGATTATTATAAAGATCACCTGGAAACCTACAATGAAGATTTTCGAAACCAGATAGCCGAGTTTAAAGAAGGCAATTTGTTTTTTGAAATTATGCAGCGGGAAGTGTGGGGACCGGCACAAACCGATACGGCAGCCCTGATGTACTATTACCAGCAGCATAAAAATAAATACCAGTGGAGCCAGAGCGCTGATGCCGTACTTTTTTATGCCAATGATATGGCTACGGCACAGGCGTTAAGCAGCGAAATAAAAAAAGCACCTGCAGATTGGAAAACACTTGCAGCGCAGAAAAGCGATAAAGTAGCTTCTGATTCAAACCGTTTTGAATTGTCTCAAATTCCGAACCCTACCAACGTGCTTTTAAAAGCCGGAACCGTTACTACACCTTTACTCAACAAAGCCGATAATACAGCCTCGTTTGCTTACGTTATAAAAACATATCCGCAACCGGCGCAACGCAGCATTGCCGAAGCGAAGGCGTTAGTAATTAATGATTACCAGGCAGCACTGGAAGAAAAATGGGTTAACGAATTAAGAGCGAAATACCCGGTACATATTAACGAAAGGGCATTGGCTGCTCTATTGGCTAAAAAGTAAATCACATTATCTTCTTTACCACATCGGCAATTATTTTGGGCTTGCCCAAAGTGTAATAATGTAATACCGGCACGCCGGCTTTTTTCAGTTCCTTAGATTGTTGCAGCAGCCATTCGGCACCCACGGCTTCTACTTCGCTGTCCTGCTTGCATTTTAATATGGCATTCGATAAATCTTCCGGAATATCCACATGAAAGGTTCGGGGTAAAATAGTGAGTTGCTTTTTGCTGGTGATCGGTTTTAAACCCGGCACCACCGGCACATTAATACCGGCATCACGGCAGGCTTTTACAAAATCAAAATACTTTTTATTATCAAAAAACATTTGTGTGGTAATATACTCGGCACCGGCGGCTACTTTTGCTTTTAAATATTGCAGGTCGGTTTGCATATTTGGCGCCTCAAAATGCTTTTCAGGATATCCGGCTACGCCAATACAAAAGTTGGTCTTTACGGGATTTTTCAGGTCTTCTTCCAGATAAATACCGTTGTTCATATCCATTACCTGCTGCAACAGATCAATAGCATACCGGTTGCCACCGGGCTCCGGCTCAAAAGAGCTTTCATTCCGCGGTGCATCGCCACGCAATACCAGCACATTATCCACTCCCAAAAAATTCAGGTCTATTAAGGCGTTTTCCGTTTCTTCTTTGGTAAAGCCGCCGCATATTAAATGCGCCACGGCGTCTACTTTATACCGGTTGATGATAGCGGCGCAAATACCCACCGTGCCGGGCCGCTTGCGCACTTCCACTTTATCAAACGTTCCGTCGGGCTTTTTTTTAAACATGCTTTCACTGCGGTGATACGTCACATTTATAAAGGCAGGTTTAAATTCAATAAGCGGATCCAGATGCTCCCACAAGCCGGCAATGGCTTTTCCTTTAAGCGGTGGAAGGATTTCAAACGAAACAATAGTACCCTTTGCTTCTTTTATATGATCAATGACTTTCATAAAGGATGCAAACTTAATACAAGCTGTTAATAAAATTTTCTTTAAATATCTTCCATAGATGTTTGCCTTATTTTTACCGAAAGTTTTGTTTTGAGCATCACGATACATACCTCCGAATTAGTGAAGCGATATGGATCCCGTACCGTAGTAAACCATGCTTCTGTAGAAGTAAAGCAAGGAGAAATTGTAGGTTTGTTAGGTCCGAACGGTGCCGGCAAAACCACTACCTTTTATATGGTGGTGGGCTTGATAAAGCCGGACGAAGGAAAGGTTTATATAAATGAAGTGGATATTACCAAGCTGCCCATGTATAAAAGGGCACGTATGGGTATTGGCTATTTACCGCAGGAGGCTTCCGTATTCCGCAAGCTGAGTGTAGAAGAAAATATCGCAGCCGTATTGGAAATGACCAAACTTCCCAAAAAAGCGCAAAAGGAAAAATTGGAAAGCCTGCTGGATGAATTCCACCTGCACCACGTACGCAAAAGTCCGGGTGATGTACTGAGCGGCGGCGAAAGGCGGCGTACTGAAATTGCGAGGGCTTTGGCGGTAGACCCAAAATTTATTTTGCTCGATGAACCCTTTGCCGGTATCGACCCCATTGCAGTAGAGGATATTCAGACAATTGTGGCGAAGCTGAAATTTAAAAACATTGGTATATTAATTACGGACCATAATGTAACCGAAACGCTTTCTATTTGCGACAGAGCTTACTTATTGATAGAAGGTAAAATTTTCAGGCACGGCACCGCCGAAGAACTGGCACTCGATGAGCAGGTAAAGAAATTATACCTGGGCCGGAACTTCGAGCTGAAACGAAAGGATTATTTGCTACAAGAGGTAAATGAAGCCAGCCTGCCTACAGAGCTTTAGTGCCATGTTATAATTTAATATCATAAAAGTGGAGGTTCTTTTTTATCTTGCCAGCTACGCATGAAGCTGATTAGCCCCGCCATATCCCGTTTTGCCCGTATGCGATTATGGTCCATTGAACAATGGATGCACGACCCTGTAACCACGCAGCAAATTGTATGGCAGGATCTACTGGCCGCCGGGCAATATACCTTTTTTGGCCGCACCTATCATTTTTCTAATATTCAATCGCTCCACCAATTTAAACAGCAGATACCCATTCAGCAATACGAGGATATAAAACCTTATATTGACCGGATGATGCAGGGAGAAGAAAACGTACTTTGGAATACGCCGGTGGCCTGGTTTGCCAAAAGCAGCGGTACTACCAGCGAGAAAAGCAAATTCATCCCGATAAGCGAGGAAAGCCTGAAAGAGAATCACTACAAAGCTTCTAAAGATGTACTGAGCCTGTATTACGCCTCGCATCCTGAAAGCGATTTATTAACCGGTAAATCCCTTGTTATTGGCGGCAGCCACCAGGTAGCGCAGATAAATGAAGCCATTCACTATGGCGATTTAAGTGCCGTGGTTATGCAAAACTCGCCTTTCTGGACCAACTGGATCCGCACACCCAATCTATCCATCATTTTAATGGATGAATGGGAAAGCAAGATTGAAAAGCTGGCCCAATCTACCATCAGCGAAAACGTAACTTCTATAGCAGGCGTGCCTACCTGGCTCATTGTGCTATTAAAAAGAATACTGGAAATAACCGGCAAGGCCACTATCAAGGAAGTATGGCCCGGCCTTGAATTGTATATGCATGGCGGCGTAAGCTTTGTACCCTACCGCCGGCAGTTGGAAAAACTAATAGGCGCTCCTATCGATTACCTGGAGATGTACAATGCATCAGAAGGTTTTTTTGCGGCACAGGATAATGTAGATGCCGAAGGCATGTTGCTGATGTGCGATCATGGAATTTTTTATGAATTTATGCCCATGGAAGAATGGGGAAAGGCAGCGCCGCATACCTTACAGCTAAATGAGGTGGAACCCTATAAAAACTATGCGCCGGTTATTACTACCAATGGTGGCCTGTGGCGCTATTTAGTAGGCGATACGGTACAGTTTACCTCTATATATCCTTTTCGCATAAAAGTTTCAGGCCGATTAAAACACTATATCAATGCCTTTGGCGAAGAACTGATTATTGATAATACCGATAAAGCTATTGCAAACGCCTGCTGTAAAACCGGTGCGCTGGTAGCTGATTATACAGCCGCTCCTATTTACTTTTCTGACAATAATAACGGGGCACACGAATGGTTGATCGAGTTCGAAAATTGCCCGGAAGATATGCAGCAGTTTGCCTATGAACTGGACGCTGCTTTAAAAAGTATTAATAGCGATTACGAAGCAAAGCGGTATAAAGATATTGCCTTGCGCATGCCCATTATACAAAGCTTACCCAAAAACACCTTTACAAACTGGCTGCAAAGCAAAGGAAAACTAGGTGGTCAGCACAAAGTGCCGCGTTTATCGAACGAACGAAATCTGCTGGATGAAATAAAAGAATTTGCCAGAAGTACAGAACGCTAAGGGGTGCGACGCAACAAAAGTTGATTAACCTTACATTTGCTCACTACAAAAAAATTTCAATGAAACTACTGGAAGGTAAAGTAGCTATAGTAACCGGTGCCGCACGGGGTATTGGCGAAGGCGTTGCTTTAAAGCTGGCCGAACAGGGAGCGCATATAGCGCTTACTTATATTAGTGAAAGCAGCGAAGAAAAAGCAAAGACGCTGGAAAATAAATTGGCCGGGCTGGGTGTAAAAGCAAAAGCCTACCGCAGCAATGCAGGCGACTTTGCCCAATGCGAAAGCTTTGTATCCGACGTATTGAAAGAGTTTGGAAAAGTAGATGTGTGTGTAAATAATGCCGGTATATCAAAAGATAATTTGCTGCTGCGCATGACACCGGAACAATGGGACGACGTAATGCAGGTGAATTTAAAGAGTGTGTTTAATATGACGAAGCAGGTGATAAAGCCCATGATGAAAGCAAAAAGCGGCAGCATCATTAATATGAGTTCGGTTATTGGGCTGATGGGCAATGCGGGGCAGGCAAGTTATGCTGCTTCTAAGGCTGGTATAATTGGCTTTACCAAATCAGTGGCCAAAGAACTGGGCAGCCGCAATATTCGCTGCAATGCTATAGCACCGGGCTTTGTAGAAACCGATATGACCAGTTATTTAAACGAAGGAGAGCAGGCGGACAAATATAAAGCCGGCATCCCGCTGGGCAGGTTTGGCACGGCAGAAGATATTGCCAATGTTACGCTGTTCCTGGCATCTGATTTAAGCAGCTATGTAACCGGACAGGTTATATGCACCGACGGCGGGTTATATATGTAATAGTTTTGATGATTTGCAGTTGACGCACTGGGTTTCATAAAAGTAAGATGGGTCACAATGTTTACTCATTCTGGCTTATTTATCTATTTTTGCGACCTGAAACTTTAGCGGCATTATCTTAGCTAATTTTCAAAACTATATGACAGAAAGTGATGTTCCATCCGGAGATTATATTTCGCTGGCGCTTATAAAAAATGCAGTACTGGATTTTTTTTCACTCATTTTCCGCGGGCTTGACTTTATCATTGATGCCATCAGTTATAAAAAGATCTTATTTTTTATATGCTGTATAGCAGGCCTGCTTGCCGGTTATGGCTATCACTATCTTCACCCTGCTTATTATGAAACGGAAATGATCGTATATCAAAACGATCTTACCCGGAAGGCCTTTTACGAAATCATCAATAACTTGGATAATTTGCTTCTTTCGCAGTCGTACAACGGTGTGGCTTCGGAGTTGCACATTTCTCCAGCGGTATCAGGAAAAATATTGCATATAGAAGCGGTGGGTGTAAACAATGAATCGCTTTCAACCGACACCTCTACCAAGGCAGGCCTCACTTTTAAGATTCAGGCAAAGACAAACGACAAAAGTATTATCAAGCCCTTGCAAACAGCTCTATTAAATTACCTGAATAATAATCCGTACATAGCGCGGGTAAAAGAAGGCGAAAAAAAGATATATCGGGATAAGCTTCAGTTTATTAACCTGGAGCAGCAGCGGCTTGACTCGCTGAAAGAAATCTATAACCGTACGCTGGCTACATCCATGAGGATGCCTACCACATTTTATAATAATGCTTTGGACCCTGCCGAATTATACCGGCAGTCTTCCGCGCTGGATAACCAAAAAGAAGCCATACTAAGATGGTTTAATTACGAATCGGAAGCGGTTGTACTTGTTGATGGTTTTAAAATCCCGGCCAATCCGCAATCTGCTTCTGTTAAAATTCCTATGGCTATCGGGTTAGCGGCCGGTATTGTTCTTGGCCTCCTGTTATCTTTATTGGCCGCTATTAAAAATAAAGTAGCGGCGGGTTAATAACGGCACAGTTTTCATAGTGGCGCTATCACTTTGTTATCATCTTAAAGCCTGGATCAGGTAGTGAATATGAAATTGTTGGAAAATAAAATTACGGCTCCCTGGCTTTCCTACTATCGAAATAATCTTTTGCTCAAAAGACTTACCACGGTACTGGGGATTGATATATTGGTGAAGGCGTCGGGCTTTATTTTAATACCGTTTTATTTACGGTTAATGACGCAGGATGAGTATGGTTTATACAACTACCTGCTTTCTATTATTCAAACGCTTTCTTTAGTATTAAACCTGGGGCTGTATATTCCGCAAAGCAAGCTGTATCATTCGTTTGATAGCAAAGAACAAAAAGGCAA
>JAICHT010000183.1 GCA_025924755.1 Chitinophagaceae bacterium
TCAATAATATAAACCTACTTTTATGAATTTAGTAGCAGGCGCCCTTAAAAGGCCCATTACTATCATCGTTATCGTTTTCAGCTTATTGCTCTTTTCTGTATTTGCCTTAAAGAGCATATCCATAGATATCTTTCCTAAGTTAAACCTTCCTACTATTTATGTAATTGAATCCTATGGCGGCATGTCGCCACAACAAATGGAAGGCTTTTTCTCCACCCGTTTGCAAGACCAGTTTTTATATGTAAACGGTATTAAGAATATGGAGAGCAAAAACATACAGGGCCTTACTTTATTAAAGCTTTCTTTTTACGAAAGCACCGATATGGCCGAAGCTTCAGCCCAGGTAGCCCTGCAGGTAAACCGGGCTATGAAGTTTTTTCCACCGGGAGCATTGCCACCGCAGGTAGTACGCTTTGATGCTTCATCTTTACCTGTAGGTGAGTTGGTTTTTGCCAGCAAAACAAAGTCACTTAAAGAAATATATGATCTTGCCGCCACCCGTGTACGTCCTATGTTTGCCTCTGTGCCCGGCTTATCAGCGCCGCCGCCTTTCGGTGCTAATTCCCGATCAGTAGTAGTAAACGTTGATCCTGATAAACTGAGAAGCTATGATGTGTCGCCGGATGAAGTGGTAGCACAGATCGCCAAGTCGAACGTCATGTCGCCATCGGGCAACTTACGCTCGGGCAATACCATGTATGTCACTACTATCAATACGTTGGAAAAAACGGTTGATGAATTTTCGCAGATTCCTTTAAAAACAAAAGATGGCTCCGCTGTTTTTTTAAGCGATGTGGCCAAAGTAGCCGATGCATCGGATGTTACGGTTGATTATGCCCTGATCAATGGCAAGCGGTCAGTATATATCCCGGTGGTTAAAACGGCTGATGCCTCCACCTGGGATGTGGTACAGAAATTAAAATCCGTATTGCCCGAAATGCAAAGTTTGTTACCCGACGACGTACAGGTAAACTATGCGTTTGACCAGTCGGTATTTGTAATGAATGCGGTAAAAAGCTTAATGACCGAAGGAGCATTGGGTGCGATATTAACCGGTTTAATGGTATTACTCTTTTTACGGGACTGGCGCAGCAGCCTGATTGTTATCATCACCATTCCCGTTTCTATTTTAATAACCATATTGCTATTGAAGATGGCTGGCCAGTCTATTAATTTAATGACCTTAAGCGGGCTGGCACTCGCTATTGGTATATTGGTTGACCAGGCTACAGTTACCATCGAAAACATCCACCAGCATATAGAAATGGGCAAAGGATTGCGATCGGCTATCTATGATGCCTGTAAAGAGATTTCGTTTCCCCTGCTATTAATTCTGCTTTGTATCCTTGCCGTATTTGCCCCTTCATTTATTATGACGGGTGTACCGAAAGCCATGTTCCTTCCGCTGTCCCTTTCTATCGGTTTTGCCATGATCATATCTTATTTTTTGGCCCAAACCCTTGTACCTATTCTTTCCAACTGGATATTAAAAGAAGAACAGTATCAATACAAACACGGCCATCTTCATGCCCATGCCGGTGAAGCTTTAGATGATGAGGAAGTGAAACAAATAAGTATGCATGGAGAGGAAGAAAGAGCGCATCCGGAAGCAAATGATTTCTTTGAAAAAGTGAAGGTTCGTTTTACAAGAATACTAAACAGGATGTTGCCAAGAAGCAAAGTAATTGTGTACGTATATGGCTTTGTTACTATCGGGTTGATCATTGTATGTATGAACGTTATCGGGCAGGATATGATGCCAAGAACCAATGGCAGCCAGTTTCAGATCCGTTTGAAAGAACCCGATGGCACCCGCCTGGAGCAAACAGAAACTGCACTAAAACAAGTATTGAATATAATAGACAGTACAGTGAAAGGCCATGTGGCTATTACTTCGGCTTATGTGGGCCTGGTGCCCAGCAGCTATGGTACCAGCAACTTATATGTTTTTAATAGTGGTACGCAGGAAGCTGTTCTGCAGGTAAACCTGGATGAAAAATACAAGGTAAATATGGATGAACTAAAAGACGCCTTGCGTAAAAACATAAAATATAAACTTCCCGAAGCCAATATCCTTTTTGAACCTATTGACTTAACGGATAAGATTATGAGCCAGGGCGCCTCCACTCCTATTGAAGTGCGGGTTTCCGGAAAAGACCTGGCGCAAATTCGCGGCTATGCCGATACGTTAGTAGATAAGTTAAAGAAGGTATCTTATCTACGGGATGTGCAAATTGCCCAGCCTTTAAGCTTTCCTACCATTGCCATTAATATAGATCGCTTTAAAGCGGCACAGTTTGGATTAAGCGTACAGGAAATTGCAAGGTCGGTTACTGCCAGTACTTCTTCCAGCCGTTTTACCGAAAAAAATCAATGGCTGGATGAAAAGGCTGCTTATACGTACCAGGTGCAGGTGCAGGTTCCGGAATATGTAATGAGCTCCATGGATGAATTAAAAGAAATCCCTTTAATTAAAGGGCAGAACCGTCCTATTTTAGGCGATGTAGCCACATTTAGTATTGTAAAAAATCCCGGGGAATATGACCGGAGCGGCCCAAGACGCTTTTTAACGGTGAACGCCAATTTGTATAAAAAGGATTTGGGAACCGCTACCGCCGATGTGCAAAAGGTTATTAAGAGTTTAGGCCAGCCGGCTAAGGGAGTTAATATCACTTTAAAAGGAATGTCCAACCTGTTAACCGAAACACTGGGCAGTTTACAAACAGGGTTGATATTTGCCGTTATTGTCATCTTTCTTTTGCTGGCGGCTAACTATGAATCCTTCAAGCTGGGATATGTCGTGCTTATTACTGTTCCGGCTGTTGTACTTGGCTCCTTACTCTTGCTACTGGTAACGGGTTCCACTTTAAACCTGCAATCGTATATGGGTATGATCATGTCTATAGGTGTATCGGTTGCCAATGCCATATTGATTGTAACCAATGCGGAAAAATTAAGGTTAGAGTACCGCGATTCAAAGAAAGCAGCTATTACAGCAGCCAGTATACGGCTACGGCCTATTTTGATGACCAGTTTGGCTATGATAGCCGGTATGATACCGATGGCTTCCGGCATGGGCGAAGCCGGCGAACAATCTGCTCCTTTGGGCCGGGCTGTTATCGGCGGATTAATTGCCTCTACCCTGGCCGCTCTTTTCATTTTGCCCTTAGCATTTGCCTGGATACAAAATAAAACCACCTTCCTGTCTCCATCTTTATTACCAAAACCTAAATCAATGAAACACAAACCTTCCTTAGCCCAGTTAAGTATTATATTATTCATCATTTCCATCACCAGCTTTTCCTGCTCTGATGTGCAAAAGCCGGTAGATATCACGCCTAAAAAAGACGCAGCAACAAATGAAGTTGCCTTAACTACAGTGACGCAAAAAAGACTGAGCTCTTATATAAAACTGCCGGGTGAGTGCACGGCCTTTGAAACTGTAACCATTTTTCCTAAAGTAAGCGGGTTTGTAAAAACCATTTATGTGGACCGGGGAAGTGCTGTTAAAAAAGGGCAACTTTTAATGTCATTAGAAGCACCTGAAATCATACAACGGGTAGAAACCGAAAAAGCGAACCTGGCAAAAGCCAATGAATTGTTTTTAATTAGCAAAGACAAGTATGAACGATTGCTGGAAACAAGTAAAACACCAGGCGCTGTTTCTCCATTCGACCTGCAAAGTGCCAAATCAAAAATGCAGTCGGATGCTGCTAACCTGCAGGCGGAAGAATCGAATATAAAAGCGTTGTCTGAAGTGCAGGGGTACTTAACCGTTAGAGCGCCGTTTGATGGTGTTATCACCGAACGCAATATCCATCCCGGTGCATTGGTGGGGCCTGCAACCAAAAACGATGACAAGCCGATGCTTACTTTGCAGCAATTGGATAAACTGCGTTTAATAGTAAATGTACCGGAGGCTGTAGCATCTAACATTAAAGAAAAGGAAGCGATACCTTTTAAATTAAATGCCTATCCTGATAAAGAATTTAGTGCAAAGGTAAGCCGGCAATCAGGCGTTATTTCGGACAATGTCCGGTCGGAAACAGTGGAACTGGACGTTCCCAGCCACGAAGGACAAATAAAGCCAGGCATGTATGCCGAGGTCAACTTCCCGTTAGCTTCTTCCAACAACAGTTATGTAATTCCCGCTTCAGCAATTGTACATTCCACAAAAGGCGTGTATGTAGTATGTGTGGATAATGGAAAAACGAAATTCATACCGGTTCAGGAAGGTATTAACAGTAAAGACCAGACGGAAGTATTTGGCAACTTACAGGAGGGGATGAAGATTATGACGCATCCTTCTACAGAAATTGAAGAAGGCGTAAAGATGTAATTATTTAGAAAGCTGCCTTCACCGGCAGCTTTCTAAAAATAAACAGGTGTGCAGTTATATGACATTGCTCTAACGCATCATGGTTTAGATACTCATTTTAAAATAACAAGTATTGAAAATCTTTTTTACTGATAATTGTTACGTAGCACTACTTATTTAAAAATCATGACGAACTGCACAACGCTTATTGAATTACAAACCTGGACTGTTAAGCTCAAAAGAAATTAATAAGGTAGCACAGGCTGTAAATTTTGTTTGGTCTAATTTTATTAAAAGATAAGTAGTATGGACAGAAGCATATGGAGCAATAAGAGGCTGATCATTGTAGGTTTTCTCTTCCTCATTTCACTGACTATTTTTTATTTTACAACCCGTAACCTGTATCAAAAGCATTACTTTAAAAATCTCTCACTTCAGCTTCAGGGCACTATTGCGCATATTGAAACAGACAGCTCGAATAAAAACCTGGGAGCCTTGTATATTAATGTGATTCAAGCCAACAAAGATTATGTAGATCAAAGAGATTCTTTGTCCTATTATTATTGCATATTAAAAAGAAATAAGGCGGTAGTATTTCAGTCGCCTGCACACTTTTTTTCTGTTGGCGATACAGTGTATATTGATACATACGACCGGGAGCTAATAAGGAAAACAAATGGCAAGCGGGATGTTTTAAAAACCACATTACACCAAAACAAGAACTTTTTGCAAAAGGTCACTAAGTCACTTTCCTTTAATACTTTCTTTAACAGTTGATTTATGTATGCCGCTAATTTTATAACGTATGGGATTTATATGGATGGTGCATGTTTTTCTTATCGGGGCAATGGTAGGTTTTTTATCAGGCTTATTAGGTAAAGGAGGTAGCGCTGTCACTACGCCTTCTCTTCAAATATTTGCACACGTAGCTCCTTTTGCAGCCCTGGCCTCACCCCTGCCAGCCGCACTGCCTACCACGCTTTCTGCCTCTTTTGCTTACAGGGGCAAACATTTAATAAATAAACGGGTGGTGCTAACCACTATTTTATTAGGCATTCCGGCAACTTTATTAGGTTCGTATTTTAGTGATTGGCTCAAAGGCCAAACGCTAATGATTATTACAGCCATCTTTGTTTTATCGCTGGGTATTTCTTTTTTTATTTCAGCTCCTGATATGGAGTTTGATACGGAGGAACACTTTATTCCTTTCTGGAAGATCTTTATTGTTGCGATGGGTGTAGGAACGTTATCAGGTTTATTAGCTAATAGCGGCGGAGTTTTATTTGGCCCATTATTTATTCGCTTCCTTAAGATGCCTACTAAAAAAGCGCTGGCGTGTAGCTTAATAGTTTCGGCAGGCCTGGCAATACCCGGCACTATTGCACACTGGTATTTAGGGCATATCGACTGGATGATTGTTTTATTGCTTTCGGTAGGGTCTATACCATTTTCCTATCTTGGGGCTAAATTAGCGTTACGAATGCGAAATGAATTGCTTGAAAAAGTATTTGCCGTTATGCTGGTTTTATTTGGAGGTTTTGATCTCTTTTATACAATCGTTCATTAACCAAACATAGATATGCCGGCAATACATAACACCTTTAACGGATCTGCGAAATGGATATAAAACCGCCACCACCATCAACAGCAAATAAAGAAGCCCGCGCCAGTGATTACCTGGCTAATGAACGCACCTTTCTTGCATGGATACGAACCAGTATTGCTATTATGGGCTTTGGCTTTGTAGTAGTAAAATTTTCCTTGTTCATTAAACAGTTATCGTTTGTATTGGGTAAGCAAGCAACCACACCCGGCAAAGGTTACTCATCTGAAATTGGAATTTTTCTGGTGGCTTTAGGGGCTGTAATGGCATTACTGGCATTTGTACGCTACCGCAATATTCAAAAGCAACTTGGCAGCAACTCTTATTTTCCTTCTATCTTTTTATCGGTGTTGCTAACAGTATGCATTATTATTATCAGCTTACTTTTGATAGTGTACCTGGTACCAAATATTTAATAGGAGCCAACACCACTTTAATAATAGCACGAAGAGTAAAATCTGCCATAAATTTGAAACTTCCTAATTAAACAATAAGTGGTAATGATTGCCAGGTTTACAATTGCATTAAAAAAAGTGGGTGGTTCAATAATTGTCCTTCTTCTTATCAGTTCATTTTACAATGCGAAAGCGCAGGCTCCACCCGATACCACTTTTAAAGCTAGCGGAAGGTTGTGGGGTTCCTCTTTTGGCGATTACTACTACAAAGCGCATAGCGATACCTTGAATCGTATAGGCGGCTTCAATCAATATACGGGCGTTCCCACAGGCAGAAATGCTTTTTATATTCGCAGGGTTTACGTGGGATATAATTATGACATCTCCCCAAAATTTACGGCCGAACTTTTACTGGCCGGCGAAGAAAACACGATAACTGCTAATGGTGCTCCGGGTGGAGATTTGCTAAGCGATAATAAACTGGGTTTTTTTATAAAGCTGGCCAACATTCGCTGGAAGAATATATGGAAAGGAACCGATTTATTAATAGGCGAAATGTACACACCCGCCTTTTCTTTATTAACAGAACAAATCTGGGGGTATCGTCCCATTGAACGGACAATTGCCGATGCGTTTCGTACTCCAGCCTATGATTTAGGAATGGTATTACGTGGAAAATTTGATCCGCAAACTGAAAATTTTGGTTATGATATTATGGTAGGCAATGGAACACAGTCAAGACCGGAAAATGATAAGTTCAAATGGTTTTACGGGGATGTATATGCGAAGTTCCTGGACAAGAAACTGGTAGTGGACTTATATGCGGATTACGAACGACTGAACCAGGCACCGGGCTTTCATCACACCCGCA
>JAICHT010000184.1 GCA_025924755.1 Chitinophagaceae bacterium
AGGGCCAACTTCATTGTAACAGGTGTTGTTGGCTTTTCCGGAGAAGCAACATTAACATATACCGGTAGCTTAATAGTACCACCGGCATCAAAAGCAAAGGTAACCAGCTTATTTCTATTGCTTGCAGCAAGGGGCAATTGTACCGATGCCCCTCCCGATTTAAAATCGGTATAATATTCATTATTCTTAAGGCATGAACTAAGCATGGATATCATCACCAGGCCCAATATGCATTTTATATTAATTATTTTCATGTTTCTTTCTTTACTGTTTGGTATTAAAATTTATGGCATCCAGAATACTTTATCAACAAACGGATCTATCTTATCGCCTCCTGCTGCTTTTACATTAGCGGCATTTTTTTGAAACTCGCCTGTTGGATAATAAAACCGATAAGGTATGTGCGTTTTTGTGTTAGATGGATCTACTGACAAAGGCACAATAGGATACCCGGTTCTTCTTAAATCATTCCAGGATTCTACCGGGTTAATACCATTTAAAGAAGCCCACTTTTGGGTAAGGATCGCTTCCAGTTGGCTGTTGAAACCAGATGGCCATGACACATTTTTTACATCGCTTTGGCTGTAATAGGCTGCAGCCAGTGCATCAGCATCTTGCGTACTGCTATGAACACCTAAGTATTCGAAAGAAGCTGTAATGCCATTTTGATATAATTGCTGCGCATCACCAGAAGTATAACCTCTCAGGGCCGCTTCTGATTGCAGGAAAAAGCTTTCTGCAGCAGTAATTAAAGGAGCTCCCTGGTCGTTACTTTTTATTAAACCCGGCCCTATGCCAGAACCTACGGATGTTTGTATCTTTTGAATACCGAAAGGATCAGCATCATAGTCATTAGGATTTTGGGGAACCTCAACCTTGTAAAAGTCCTTAACGGTAGTACCTACGTTTTTGTTAGTAGGATCGGCGCCTTTGGTAGCGTAAAAATAACCTAAGCGGGGATCATTCGTAGTTTTATAAAAATCCATAGCCGTTTTGCTGGCCCTGATATACGAGTAGCTGCCTAAAGTATTAGTAGGTGTTACAAAGTATCCATAAAAAGGACTTTGCTTACCGGCCGTATTCAAATATCCCGGGTTAACAATAGCATCTTCACCCAGTCCCAGGTAACCAACAGAAGCCGTATTAGCCAACTCCGTTTTAATATAATCCTGCTTAGCTGCCACTTCCGACTGGCGTACCAATATGCGTAATTTAACGGTATTGGCAAATTTGGCCCACATCGTCATATCGCCACCAAACATTACATCGCTTGAACCTAAGCTTGTTGCTGATGCGCTGTTTTTATTAATAAGATCTAATGCAGTATTGATATTAAGTACCAGGGAATCATATACAGCACTACCGTCATCATATTTCGGGAAAAAGTTGGCTGATCCTTTAAAAGCTTCTGAGTAAGGCACTTTTCCATATACATCTACCAAATGCTGAAACCCAAAAGCCTTCATAATTTTCGCTACTGCTAAAAAATTGCTCATGGCAGGATCCGTTGAATTCTTCTCAACATAATCAAGATTGGTAAGTACGCCATACCATGCATCCCATGGTTGCGGGTTGTCGTTAGTAAGCAAATATTCCGCGGCAGTACTATTAAAACTGTATCCACCACCATAATTATAATAACCCATCCATGCCGCTACCAATTGGTAAGGGCCACCCGGGTTATTTAATATAGCTGCAGCCCCGGTTAATGTTCCGGGAAGTACCAGTTCCGGAGTGGCTTGGGAAGGTTTGTTCGGGTTTACCGAAAGTTCCGTGAGAAAGTCTTTTTTACAGCTGCCTAAAACCATACACAGCAGTATAAAAGAAGAGAAATATATTTTTTTCATTTTTTGTTCAATTTGAATTAAAGCAATAATCACATTAAAAATTCACTGTTAACTGAATGCTTAACCTGCGGGTTGGAGGTAATTGATAATAGGTAGTATATCCCAAACCATTGCTATTGTTGTTATTAAACTCAGGGTCGGTCCATGTGTTTTGTGAAGGCCTGAACATCAACAGGTCGTTGCCTATTACATTTAAAGTGGCACCTTTTACAAATTTGGCGTTCCGGCTAATGAACTTGCCAAAGTCATAACCTAAACTTACGGTACGCAACTTCCAGGCGGCGGCATTCATTAAATAATCAGTGCCTGCTTTTCTATAGTTAGAGGATACCCAAAAACCCAGGGCTCCATCCGCTACATATACATTGGTATTAGGTACGTACTTACCGCTGCCATCTTTGTAAACCGAATTAGGATACACAAAGCTCTGGCGGCCATTGGCAGTAGAACTCATTGAAGCTCCCGTAAAATCAAGATTTTGACCCACATTAGCATAAAACACATAACCACCGCGGTAGTCGCCTATTACGTTTAACGTAAATCCTTTATAGGAAAGCGAGGTAGTTAACCCTAAGATATATTTAGGTGTAGTTCGTCCTACAGGGCTTACTTTGGAATTTAATAGCGGTAAGCCGGTTTTTGCATCTACCACTACGCTTCCGGTAGCAGAATCTCTTTGCAAATCGGTTAATTGCATATAGGGAAATGGCAACCCTACAATAGCGTAGTTATTATTGCCAATGCTAAACTGTTCTACTCCATTTAATAAGGAAACCACTTTTGAATTCATGATAGACAGGTTAGCACCTACATCCCATCTTAAGCCGCTCCGGGTATTTACCAGCGGTGATACTTTTGCAGAGAACTCGAAACCAGAAGTTACGGTTTCGCCTGCGTTTACAGTAGCTCTTGCATAGCCGGTTGATGTACTGATATTAACCGGGAATGTTTGTGCGGTATTATTATCATGGTAATATGTAGCCTCTACGTTAAACCGGTTTTTAAAAAAGCCTAACTCAATACCTGCTTCTTTTTCTACTGTTTTTTCAGGAGTCAAAGCCGGGTTATTATAGGTATTGTTGATGCTTAAAGAAGCTAAACTTCCGTAAGGGAAACCAGCAGCTACATCATAACTGTTAGTGATAGAATAAGGATCTACAGTGATCTGGCCGGTTTTACTATATGCAGCTCTTATTTTGGCAAAAGACAGCACATTGCTATTCTTAATAGCTTGGAAGTAATCAGATAAGATAAAGGCGCCATCAACCGCATATACATTATAGGCATTATTTCCTTTTGCTAATAAAGAAGACCAGTCGCGGCGGAAATTACCATGCAAAGCAAAGGCTTTATATGCCAAAGTCAAATCTGCATAACCACCAATGAGGCGGGTATCATTTTGTCCCTGATCTACAGTTGCTTCTCCCTGGCGATAATTAATATTATATAAACCAGTTAGGTAAGTGCTGTTTGATTGTGCATACTGGTAGCTGCTATAACGGTCCCATATGGTATTACCCAGGATCAGCGTGGAGCTAAGATCTCCAAATTTTTTATTGAAGGTCAGGAACACATCCTGCTGCAAACGTTTGTAATAATAATCGCCGTCATTCACGCTACCAGCCACATTACCCGAAGAAGCCGTATTACTGGCTCCCCATGGGTCGGAGGCTGCATATGGAGAAAAGATAGCAGGGTTTCTGTAATCTTTATAACGGGTATTGGTTACCTGGGCGCCAACGCGATACGTAGCATTAAACCAATCGGTAGGTTTCAGATTTAATGTTAAACCACCCTGGATGTTGTCGCTGTTTTGAATATGCCTGGCATTATCCAATATCCAATATGGATTTTCGTAATAGGCATTATAATAATTACTAAGATTGCCAAAAGAAGTGGGATCCTGCCAGTTTTTTAAACTTTGAAGCGGGATATTAGCAGGTGTATTTAAAACGGTCCAATAAACCGGGAAGTTGCCATTTGGATCTTCCCCTGCCGTATTAGCGGTTTTATATACATAGCTTAAATTAAAATCGGCCGAGAAGATACCATAGGTTTTCCTGCCGCCAAATCGTGCACTGGTCCTTCTGGACTGGTCTTTAGGTAAGGTGCCTTTTATAGATACATCCTGTAGGCCAATAAAAAAAGAATTATCTCTGTCACCGCTTGAATAGGATAAATCATTCTGAGTAGTAAATCCGGTTTGAAAGAAATTTTTACGGGTATCAGGATTTATACCAACAAAGGGTGTTTTAAATACTTTTCCCTGTTCGTTTGGTCCGCCAATATATCCATAAGTAGTATCGCCGTTAAACTCAGGGCCATATTGCTGATTTTCGAAAGGGGCATACGTAGCAAATCCGGTATAAGGATCAACAGCAGGGCCATAGAAAAAGTTACCGGTTTCACCGCCATAACCCGAGAACTGCGTTTGCAATTTGGGCATATAGGAAAGGCGTTCAAACGTATTGGTAGTTGAAAAACTAATACTAGGCTTGCCTTTGCTATCAGCGCCCCTGCGGGTAGTAACAATCATTACACCGTTGGTAGCTTCCGAACCATATAAAGCTGCAGCCGTAGCGCCTTTTAATATAGAAACATTATCAATATCCTCCGGGTTAATGGATGAAAGGAAATCAGCACGTACAATCATCCCATCTACTACTATCAGAGCCTGGTTATCGGCATTGATATGCCTTTCGCCACGTAATTGAATACGAACATCGGGATTCACCCCATTATTAATAGTACTGATTTGAGCGCCGGCCACACGGCCTACCAGACCTTGTGCTACGTTTACCGGTTTGGAAACATTTAATTCTTTGTTGGAAACTGTTTGTGTAGAGTAACCTATTTCTTTTGCCTGCCTTCTGATACCAAGGGCAGTTACCACTACTTCCTGCATTTGACCTTGGCCTGTAGTGAGTGAGAAATTAACGTTGCCGCCTTGTGCGGCCATGGTTTGGGATTGATGCCCGGTGGCAGAAACCGTTAACCGGGCATTTTTATGCACACTGATGGTGTAATTACCATTGGCATCTGCCGTAGTAGCGTTTCGTGTTCCAATTTCATTAATAGTAGCAAAAGGAAGCGGTTCTCCTTTTTCATCAGTAACTCTCCCGGTTACTGTGTGTGTTTGCGCAAGTGCTAGCATACCTGTAAGCATCAGCGCCGCAAAGAGCGGTACAATTTTTCTCATGTAAACGTTGTTTAAGTTTTAAATTTTTCAAAACAGCAGGACTCGTCAGAGATGAACTCAACAATCAAAACACCAAGATAAATGTATTTTTAATAAAACCTTAAAATTGATGAACTTTTTATTTTGGTGTATAAACGGCATTTTTAAATAATAAACGGAGGCTAAAAAAAAGCTGCCTATAAAGGCAGCTTTACTATAATTAATTTTTATAACATCTATTTGGTATCCCAGAACAAACGGGTAGTAACAGCATCGCCTCCTATAGACGTTGAAGCTGCTTTGTAATTGGCCTCGTTTAAGTTCTCTTCAGTTGAAGGATATGTATAGCGAACCGGGTAAGCGGTAAGCGCTGAAGGAGGAGCTACCAGTTGAGGATAATCCAACCTTCTTTGCTCCACCCATGCATCAAACCCTCTTGTATAATAGTTGATCCAGGCCTGCACTCCTATACTCTTCTGCCAATTAGTGGAATTAAACTGATTAACAGGATCAGCTAAATAAGTAGTGGCGTCGGTAGATGACCCTCCCCAAAATTCGATAGCAGCTGTAATACCGTTATTGTAATGATCGGCTGCTGTTCCGCCTACATTCATGCCTCTGGCCGCACCCTCTGCCAACAACAATTCCACTTCTGCATAGTCCATTATAATAGCCGGAAAGTCGGGAGCTTCAACCTTTGCAGAAGGGTGAGAAAATTTTCTAAAGCTATTGCCACTTCCATATGTTCCTCCAATATAACTTCCGGAACTTCCAACTCCTGTAAAATAAAATTGCCTTCTGGGATCCTGCCTGGCATTTAATGTATCTACAAAGGTGCTGGCAATTACAAAGTCATTACGGCCACTTTGCACCAGGTTCGACCATATTGGGTTAACATTGGGCGGTGTGGTGGTATATTTTAGCAAGGCATTATCATCATTGGAAGTAAACACATTAGGAGCAGCCGCTTCTACCAGTGCTTGTGCTTTTGCCGGATCGGAATCTGCAATTACCATTGCCAGCTTCAGTTGCATCGAATTAGCCAGCTTATACCATTCGGTAACATCGCCTCCATATATTAAATCTGCATTATCAAAACTGGTACCGGACACATCAAGTTCGCTGATAGAGGTGCTGATCGTATCCAGTAAAGCATAATATACATCCTTTTGGTTATCGTATTTAGGCGTTGTATTCGTACTGCCCTGTAAAGCTTCGGTATAGGGAATATCACCAAAAGTATTTACGAGTACCGAAAAGGCATAGGCTCGGAAGATTTTAGCAATGGCTATTTTATTTTTATAAGCCAGCTTATTAGCAGGCAACAAAGTAGGATCGTTTTGTTGCTGCCTCATCAGGATGATACTTTGATTAAAATCCTGAATAACATCTCTGTACATTGAGTTCCACCAGTTCAAAGGAATGTTCCGGTTGCCCAGGTCATACTGGCTTTCCTGGGGGTACGTAGTTTCTGCCCAGTATTGCGATATCAATTCAAATATACCGGTATTAACGTTTGGGGTCGTCATTGTATTGGCAAATGCTACTTCGGCATTTGAGAAAAGCATTTCACCCGGAACGTTCGTAATAGCCTTCGGATTAACATTCAGTTGCGTAATATCCTTTTTACAGGCCGCAAGTAAAAGAACCGGAATGCAATATTTGAAATATTTTAAAAAATGAATTTTCATAAAAAGAAGTTTAAAATTTCACATTTACATTAAAACCTGCTGTCCTGTAAGTAGGATAACTACCTACCTGAACGCCTTGGATGTTTCCCGAACTTGGACCTTCTTCCGGATCGGCATCAGGTAAGTTTTTATGTAGGATCCAAAGATTCCGGCCGTACAACGAAATGTTTACTCCTTTAATTGCATTAAATCTTGAGAATAGCTTATTGGGTAATGAATAGCTTAAATTAACCTCGCGAAGCTTTACATAACTGGCATCATAAATATACCCGGCATTTGGAAAATTATTATATCCGTATCCCCTTAGGCCTGTTACCAGCGCATGCGTGGTATTTGGTTTTCCATCTTCAGTAACTCCAGGAAAAAGAACACCACCACCAGAAGCAGGGTCATCTCTCTTAGGCTTTCCAAGATCGTTTAAACCCGCAGTATTTGCAGTTAAGCCTGTTCCCTGGCCATACCATTGG
>JAICHT010000185.1 GCA_025924755.1 Chitinophagaceae bacterium
CGGCGCTGTAGAACAGGATTTGTACGAAAAGAACCTGACGCTTGCCATAGCACGAACCATTAAAGAAACCAACACCGATAACAATATTCATATTGTATTAACAAGGAATGAAGATGTGACGGTGCCACTACAGGATAGAACAGATGTAGCAGCTACGCAACAAGCGGATGTATTTATTTCATTACACCTGAATGCCGCTATGCAGCCAGATAGCAGCGGTATGGAAGTATTTGTATCGGGGAAAAACACACCCTATCAAATGGAAAGCGAGGTGTTAGGGTCAGCATTGGTACAGCAACTTAGCGTTACCTATCCTACTTCTCAGCAGTTGAAAAAAAGGAATACAGGAGTTTGGGTAATAGACCATAATAGCTGTCCGTCCGCACTGGTTGAATTTGGCTATTTATCCAATAAAAAAGATCTCGAATTTGTACTTCAGCCCGACAATCAAAAGAAGATAGCAGCCACTATTTTAAAAGCTATTTCACAATATGCTGCATCAAAAACTGGTAATAGCAGCATAGCTCCGGAGCCGAAACAGCCGGCTGCCATTAGCGACACTACCATACCCAAACAATACTATCATGGTAAAGAAATAAGTTCGGTAGATGTACAATCAAAAACTCAAAAATTGGTACTCACCTATGCCGACGGCACTAAAGAAACCATGACCATTGACGCAGCTAAAAAGAATCATTTACTGGCTCCGCCACCACCACCTCCTGCTGTCGCACCGCCACCACCTCCACCTGCAACCGGTACCGCGCCTCCTCCGCCTCCGCCGCCACCAAGTCCCTTAGATTCTAACCGCACTGCAGCGAAAGAAAAGTTCCAAGGACTTTATATACTTAATGGCAAACCATACAATGGTAATATAAACGACATTGATGTGCATACTATTGAAAGCATGAATGTGCTGAAAGGCCAAACGGCTATTGATAAATATGGAGATAAGGGTAAAAAAGGGGTAATTGAAATTATCACTAAAAAGCAAGCTACAGATGGCTCCAACGATAACGAACCAGCACAAGCCAGCAACGTATCCTTTACCCAAACCGAGAAAGAAGCGCAATTTCCGGGAGGTAAGGAAGGCTGGCAAAACTTTTTACAAAAGAATTTAGATCTTGCTGCACCGGTGAAACACGGCGCGCCGGAAGGAACCTATACGGTGCTTTTCAATTTTGTAGTGCATGAAGATGGACATATCACTGACTTGAAACCTTTAACCCGGATGGGCTATGGAATGGAAGACGAAGTAGTACGAACCATGAAGTTATCACCCGACTGGATACCGGCACAGCAAAACGGACATACAGTTGCCTCAATAAGAAGGCAACCTGTTACGTTTGTAATAAGCAAGTAGTAGCATAATTATTTTACTATAGCGGTAATAAAGCCAGTGTAATAATCCACTTATTGTATCGGGGTGAAAGACTATTGCGTTATCACGCATTGCAGTACATAGTAGTATTTAGGAAGCAATTACTCTTTTACCCTGACATACTTTTCTATATTTATCCGGTTTATGCCAGCACCTTCCACCTTTTCAATTCCCCGCTGCACGAGTGTATCATTATTAATTGTAATGGAAAATGGAAAATCATTGCCCTCCCATTCCCTGGCGCTGCAATATTCCAGGTGCTCTGTGTACAAACTATCATTAAAAGAATAACGTCCACCCCCTGCCACGAAAACAGCAGAATCCTTTCCTTTATGCAAATCGTGTTGCAAAAAAGCAAAATGGGTATCGTTGATGATTTTTATAAAAGACACATTCTTAGTATAGCTGGTAATAGTAGTATCGCCTTTCTCTATAAGCGTTCCGCTAAGGAGCTTCCAGGTGCCTGCAATAGGCATCCGTATTGGTTTTGAAGGCTTCTGGCTATTTTCTGCGCCGCAGGACGCAAGGATGATACTTACAAGTATATAAGCAGTTTTTAGTTTCAATTTTTAATTTTTTTATGATATGGAAGATAATAAAAAACAGTATTCCATATTAATTCAACTTAGGATAGTGTAATTCTTTAATAGTAACTATTCATTACTATAGGCATTAATAAATTTCGGAGAAAAAGAATTTAAAACGAATAGTCGATTTCGGCAGCTTTGTTTTTTATAAGAAGGCTTTTTTTCGCTGCTGCTTCTACCCTGCCGATAACCTGAGCGTCTATATCAAATTCATTTGCAGTTTTAATGATGCCTGCCGCGTATTTTTCATCTGTATAAATTTCCAGACGGCAACCCATATTGAATACCTGGTACATTTCTTTATCATCAGCTCCACTGCACTCCTGAATGAGCTTAAAAATTTCCGGAACTTCAAACAAATGATCTTTTATGATTTTTACTGTATCCGGCACATACTTCATGCATTTCGTTTGGCCACCGCCGCTGCAATGGATTAATCCTGAAACAGCATTGAAATTTTCTTCCAGTATTTTTTTTATAACAGGTGCAAAAGTTCGGGTAGGAGATAATAATAACTTTCCTACAGATATAGTGGCGTTTTCATTTTTGTTTTTAACCGATACCGTGTTATTTAAATCATACTTACCAATATACACCACTTCATCGGGCAAGCTGTTATCTAACGATTCCGGAAATGTAGTTTTGTATTTTTTTAAAAGTATATCATGACGGGCACTGGTAAGCCCGTTGCTGCCAATGCCGCTGTTATAGCCACTTTCATAAGTAGCTTGTCCATAACTGGCCAATCCTACTATCACATTGCCGGGTTTTATATGCTCATTGGTTACCAGTTTGTTTTTAGGCCACCGGGCGGCCATAGTTCCGTTTACAGCAATCGTGCGTACTACATCGCCTACGTCGGCGGTTTCGCCACCCATAAATGTCGTAGCTACCCCATATTGTTTCATGGTATCAAAAAACTCCTGTGTACCTTCTATAATGGCTTGCAGCACTTCGGCGGGAATTACATTTTTGTTCCGGTCAATGGAAGAAGAAAATAATAAGTGGTTGTAGATGCCTACACATAGCAGGTCGTCCAGGTTCATTACAATCGCATCCTGCGCAATACCTTTCCATACCGATACATCACCGGTTTGTTTCCAATACAGGTAAGCCAGTATGCTTTTGGTGCCGGCCCCGTCTGCATGCAGCACATTCACCCAATCATCGCTGCCGCCAAGCGCATCCGGATATACTTTACAAAATGCTTTCGGGTACAAACCTTTATCCAGTTTTTCGGTAGCCGCATGAACTTCTTCTTTTTGAGCAGATACACCGCGCTGTGCATATAACGACATGAGTAACAATTTAAGGTAGCAAAACTAAACAATTGACTATTGGGAATTACCGGCTTCAGAAAGTTATTTATCGCTATACTTTTGCCAATAATTATCTTAGCGGCTTTTATGCAAGTACATCGCACTATTGAGGAGCTTCCTTTTTTTAATAACCCGGTTATTACCATTGGCACGTTTGACGGCGTACACCTCGGTCATCAAAAAATAATAGCGGCTTTAAAAGACCAGGCCCGTAAAATAAATGGAGAAACGGTGATTATTACGTTTGATCCACATCCCCGCAAGGTGGTCAATGCTGCACAATCCATGCAGCTGATAAACACCTTAAACGAAAAGATCCATTTATTAAATGCGCTGGATATTGATCACCTGGTAGTAGTGCCTTTTACCAAAGCCTTTGCCGAACAAACTGCCGACGATTACATAAAAAACTTTTTGATCGATAAATTTCATCCGCATACAATTATTATAGGTTACGACCACCGCTTTGGAAAATCGCGGGAAGGCGATTTATTATTGTTGGAAAAAGAATCCCGTATTTTTTCGTATGAGCTACACGAAATTCCAAAATACGTGATTGATGAAATCAGTATCAGTTCTACCAACATTCGAAAAGCCTTATTAAATAGCAATATTGAAACAGCCAACAAACTCTTGGGGTACGATTTCTTTTTTGAAGGCCTGGTAGTAAATGGCGATAAGCTCGGCAGAACACTGGGATATCCAACTGCCAACCTGGAATACCAGAACCTGGACAAAATACGGCTGGGGCATGGCGTGTATGCGGTGTATGCAGATATAGAAGGCAACCGGGAAAAAGGCATGTTAAGTATTGGCGACCGTCCTACCCTTGATAAAGAACCGGCAGAAAAAGTAGAGGTCAATGTTTTCGATTTTGACCAGGATATATACGGGCAGCAGGTGAAAGTAACCGTGAAAAAATTCTTACGTCCCCAAGTGAAATATGCGTCGCTTGAAGAACTGATACAGCAACTAGCCATAGACAAAGAAAACAGCTTACGCTTTTTATAAAGTATCATCCATCATCTTTACTACCATTTCTTTCAGTAAAAAAGCATCGGCAGTGCCGGCATCATTGATCCCTATACTTTTTAAATTGTACTCGTGCAGCAATAATAATATCTTCTCCATTCCCTGCTGACTATAATATTGTGCTGCCTTCATGTAATCTTTTATAAAATAGACGTTTACTCCCATAGCTGCCGCTAACGTTTTTTCGTCTTTTGTAGGTATCGAATAAATCATCAGCACTTTACTAAAGAAATTGTAGAGCGATGGAAAAACCAGGGGCAAAGGAGCCGCTTTTGGATTGGCTTCAAAGTACTGGATGATACGGATGGCATTATATATATTGCGGGAAGCAAGCGCATGCTGTAATTCAAAAACATTAAACTCCTTGCTGATCCCTACATACTTTTCAATATCTTCTTCCGTAATATTTTTGCGGTTCTCCAGGTTCAAAGCCAGCTTATCAATTTCATTGCTCAGCCGGCTTAAATCATTACCAATATGATCTACCAGCAACATCAGCGCTTTATTGGTAATGGTGTATCCTTTTGATAGTACCAGTTTATGCGTCCACTCGGGCAGTTCATTATCGTATAACTTTTTGGTACTTAGTACCACTCCTTTTTCTTTTAGGATTTTAGACAGTTTGGAGCGGCCATCTACTTTTTTATTTTTATATCCAATAATCAATATGGTAGATGCAAGCGGCTTTTCAATATACGCCTGGAGCCTTTCAATATCTTTAAGTGCCTGGCCTTCTTTAATAATTACCACCTGCTTATCGGAAAACATAGGGTATCGACGGCAGGCATTAATAATAGAAGCCCAATCGGCATCTTTGCCATAGAATACCATTAGATTAAACCCAGCTTCGCTTTCAGCCAAAATATGGTGCTCGGCATATTGAATGATTTCGTCTATAAAATATTCTTCATCACCTTCTAACCAATAAACTGGCTTAAAATCCTTAGCTTTAAATTGGCTTATTATCTTATCAGTTGTCATAATTTTGTTATGGTATTCAATATCAATTAATTATAATTCTGGCACGGTTTTAGAAAATTAATGCATCAATTAACCTGAACAAATTTTAAGAAAAAACAAAACAGCAAAACCTAAAATTTATTACAATGGCAGACACAAATTATCCTTCTGCAAATAATCCACAAAATTATCCACCCAGAAACAACAGCAATACCAAAAATATTTTGATTGGTTTATTAGCAGCCGGTTTGCTGGGAACATGGGGATACTTTTTGTACGACAAAAATCAAACAAGCGAAAAAATTCAGTTGACACAAACGCAGGCCACGCAAGCCATGTCGTCCAAAGATTCTGTTCAGTTTTTGTATAATTCTTCTCTTACCCGGCTAGATTCCATAACCGGAAATAACAATAGCCTGCAGGGAAAATTAAGCGAAAGACAAACCGAAATCACCAAACTGAAAAATCAAATTAATCATATTCTTCGTGATCAGCATGCCAGCGCAGCGGATTTAAAAAGAGCGAAAGGATTGATAGCAGAATTAAATGATAAAATTGCCAGCTTAGAAACAGAAGTAACCCGATTAAGAGGTGAAAATCAGCAATTAGCTTCTACCAATACGCATCTGAATGCAGAAAAGCAAGTATTGCAAGCTAATTTGCAAACTACTACTTCCGAAAAAGAAGAGTTAGCAAAAACCGTAGATGTGGCTTCTACTTTTTCTGCATCCAATATTAAAATCACACCAATACAAATAAAGCATAACGGTAAAGAAAAAGTAACCGATCATGCCAAGCGCGTAGACAAATTAGTAGTTTCTTTTGATGTGGAAAACAGGGTTGCCAGAAGTGGCCCGGCCGATATGTATGTAGTAGTAACCGGCCCTAACGGACAGGTAATTTCTGATCCGGCTTTAGGTTCCGGCACCTTAACTACACGGCAGGATGGCGACAAGCCTTATACTTCTAAAACCAGTATGGAGTATGAGCAAGGGACCCGCAAAACCATCCAGATACCTATCACTCAAGGCAACTTCCAAACCGGCGATTATAAAATTGAAATTTATCAAAACGGTTTTAAAATTGCAGAAGGTGTAAGAACACTTAAAAAAGGTGGCATATTTGGTTAATGTAATTATATAATTTTATCCTGTTAAAAGGCCTCGTTTCTACTATCAGAAACGAGGCCTTTTAATTTTTAGATTTACCCGATATTAAAATACGTTGTATGCATAGCTTACATAATAAACAGCACCAATCTTTGGATTACCAAAACCACTGTAATAATACTTATTCAGTATATTGGATCCACCCAGTTTTATCATACTTTTTATAGACGCAAGCCGGTAGTTTACCTGTGCATCCACGGTGCTGAAGGCAGGTATTTCGCCTGTAGCAAAAGTGCCTTCCCAGTTTACTTTATCCTGCCATCTCCACACAATGTTGAAGCCGATGTTCTTACCTATTTTATTATTTGCCAACCCGATATTATACCGGTACTTAGGTGTATTAAATTGTGTGAAATAACCGTCGGGAACATTATTCAGCTGATCGCTTGATACGTTTATGTTAGCAGTATAACCACTGCCAAATTGATATTCCAAACTGGCTCCCCATCCGATTGCATTTACATTATTGGTGGTGTTTACTACAAAAGAATAGTTGTTGGTAGTATAAGGGCTTGCCAAATCCACCGGAGCATTTGCCGCATTATCGCTTGTGCCCCTGCCAACGGCCACCCTGCCGATAAAATCTTTATACTGGCTGTAATATCCATATACATCTAACAGTAGGTTGCCGGTGAGTAAGCCCCGATAGCCCACTTCATAAGAGTTCATGGTCTCTGGCTTTACGGTTTGAAAATGTGCAGGTATTAATAAAGTTGGATTAGGA
>JAICHT010000186.1 GCA_025924755.1 Chitinophagaceae bacterium
CAAGCTACCAACGGAAAGCTGTATGGCAGTACTGAAAGTGGTGGGAGTTACAACGATGGAGTAATTTATTCTTTAAACCCCGTAAACAATGATTATACTAAGCTATATGATTTTACGGGTTCTACTGGCAGCCTTCCTACAAGCAGTTTACTGCAGGCTTCTAATGGCAAACTCTATGGTATAACTTATGGAGGAGGAGCTACTGGCCAAGGAGTAATATATTCCTTCGACCCCACTACAAACACTTTTAATAAACTTCATGACTTTAATGGTGCAGATGGTGCCGGTGCTTTTAATAGTTCTTTTATTGAGTATCATTCCACAGAGGCGTGTGTACCCTTTACGGTGCGTATACCGGATGTGCGGGTGTTGCCATCAGGAGTACAGCCCAACACAGTATACCATGGCTACGGGCCTGCCGATTCGGTCACTCTTACTGCCCAGGTGAGCGGCGGAGCGGCAAACGCCACCTATACTTACCTGTGGTGTGATGGAGAAACCACTAAATGCATCCGCGTCAGCCCTAAAGCCGATAAGCACTACACAGTGATAGTCACCAGTACTGCAGGTTGCAGCTATTCGGGTGGCCTGCAGCTGAAGGTAGTGGATGTGCGCTGTGGCGACCACTTAGATAAAGTAAAGGTGTGCAGAAGAATGCCGGGCAATCAGTCGCACTCCTTAACGGTTTGCATGGATGCAGGGGAAGTGGCGGCGCAGCTTAGCAATGGGGCTACGCTGGGCTCTTACAGCGCAGATGCCAACAATCCGGCAGGGTTGGTGATTGGCACTTCTCCCAATCCGAGCCGTTCTTCGTTTACGCTGTTTATTACCGGAAATGCTTCGGGTGAACAGGTGAGCCTTCGGGTGGTGAATGCCTTTGGCAGGGTAGTGGAAAGCAGAGTAGTGAGTGTGAACCAGGCCGTGCAGATCGGTGCTTCCTACAGCCCCGGCATCTACTATATTGAAGTGGTGCAGGGCAGTAGTAAGACCAGCACCAAAGTGATCAAGCAGGGCAGATAACATATACCCAATCAAGCTATAAAGGCGGTACTGATAGAGTGCCGCCTTTATTATGTCGTTCAACTTGCCTGCTCTAAAGTACAGACATAAAAAACCCGGTTTTAAACCGGGTGAACGTTGCGAAGGCTGGGATCGAACCAGCGACCTTCGGGTTATGAGCCCGACGAGCTACCGCTGCTCTACTTCGCGATGTGGGTGCAAATATAGTGGCAACATACTAAACAGCCAAACAAAATTTAAACGGCTACTTTTGCAGTATAACTCATATACGTTGAAGACAGGCTTTGTAAATATATTTGGCAAACCGAACGCAGGCAAAAGCACCTTGCTAAATGCCGTAATGGGAGAGAAACTCGCTATTGTTTCCTCAAAAGTGCAAACCACGAGGCATCGCATTAAAGGCATTGTCACCACCGATGCTTACCAGATCATCTTTTCGGATACTCCCGGTATTATCGAACCGAAATACCGCCTGCACGAGAAAATGATGCAAGCAGTAAAAAGCTCGCTGGAAGATGCGGATGTAGCCTTATTGTTGGTAGATGTAAAAGACAATTGGGAAGAATGCGATGCAATATTTTCTACTTTAAAACTACAAGTGCCGGCTATAGTAGTTGTTAATAAAATAGATAAGGTAGCTGCTGCCAAAATTGAAGAAGCCGTGGCTTTTTTTAAGCAAAAACCTTATTGCCGGCAAGTTGCAGTTATTTCTGCGTTGACAAATAAAGGTGTAAAAGAACTGCTCGATGCAATTGTTGTATTATTGCCGGAAGGCGAACCTTTTTTTGCTGCCGATGAAATCACCGATTTGTCGGAACGGTTTTTTGTGGGAGAATTGATCCGTGAAAAGATTTTTGAATTGTTTGAAGAAGAAATTCCTTATCAAACCACCGTATTGGTGAATGAGTTTAAACAAAAATCAAGCTTAATAAAAATAGGTGCCAATATTATCGTACAGCGGGAAACACAAAAGGCCATTATTATAGGCGAAGGCGGAAAGATGATAAAGAAAATTGGTACCGAAGCAAGAAAGGAAATAGAAAAATTTGTAGGCAGCAAAGTATTCTTGGAGTTGTTTGTAAAGGTGCGTCCAAAGTGGCGGGAGAATGATTTGTTTTTAAAAGAGTATGGGTATAGTTAATCGTGTGACAATGTTCGTTGGTTGTTGGATAAGGAATATCTTCATTACAACAATCCTGCAATCAACAAAAACAAAATAAATTTAAGTATCAAAATTTCGTAAATAAAAAATAGGATGAGTTTTACAGTTGCAATAGTAGGCAGGCCAAATGTGGGAAAGAGTACTTTCTTTAATAGGTTGTTAGAAGAACGAAAGTCAATAGTAGCAGATGTAAGTGGCGTTACCCGCGACCGGCAATATGGCGTGGCCGACTGGAATGGAAAGAGCTTTAACGTAGTGGATACCGGCGGTTTTGTGCCGCATAGCGAAGATGTGTTTGAAAAGGAAATTCGCAAGCAGGTTATTATTGCTGTGGAAGAAGCAAATGCCATCTTATTTATTGTAGATGTAACCACAGGTATTACCGATTTGGATGATGCAATGGCAAATGTTTTGCGCCGGTCTACCAAACCTGTTTTTTTGGTGGTGAACAAGGTAGATAACAACGATCGGATGTTGGAGGCAACAGAATTTTATAGCCTGGGTTTTGAACAGGTATTTTTTATTGCTGCTATTAGCGGCAGCGGTACTGGCGACCTGCTGGATGCCGTTACTGATTTGATCCAGGAAGATGAGGAAGGTATAAGCGACGAAGAAAAAGGATTGCCAAAGTTTGCCATTATTGGTCAGCCAAATGTAGGCAAGTCATCATTACTGAACGCATTGGTAGGCGAGGAAAGAACCATAGTAAGTGAAGTAGCCGGCACCACCCGCGACACGGTGCATACCCGGTACAATATGTTTCAAAAAGAGTTTGTGTTGATTGATACAGCGGGCATCCGGCGCAAGGCCAAAGTACAGGAAGACCTGGAGTTTTACTCGGTTATCCGAGCTATAAGGGCGTTGGACGAAGCAGATGTTTGTTTATTGCTGGTGGATGCGGAGAATGGAATTGCTGCGCAGGACCTGAACATCTTTAGTATGGCTGTAAAAAAAGGAAAGGGTGTGGTAGTACTGGTTAATAAATGGGATTTGATTCAATCAAAAGAAACCAATACCGCCCGCGACTATGAAAATAATTTAAAAAAGCGGCTGGCACCTTTTACTGATGTGCCCATTGTTTTTATATCGGCAAAAGAAAAAACCAGGATATTCAAAGCCATAGAAACCGGGCTGGATGTTTATGAAAACCGGCAGCGAAAAATCAGTACTTCCGTATTAAACGAAACCATGCTGAAGGCTATTGAAGCCTATCATCCGCCGGTAGTGCGGGGCAATCCGATCCGTATCAAATATATTACGCAACTGCCTACTGTAGTGCCTTCATTTGCGTTCTTTTGCAATTATCCCGATGATATTAAAATGCCTTACCGCAATTACCTGGAAAATCAATTAAGAGAACATTTTAATTTTACCGGCGTTCCGATACGGATCTTTTTCAGAAAGAAATAAAATTTTGTATAATACTATTGGCTTGTTGTTTGTACCAATGCCTTTATTCAACTTTTACTATGGATATAAAAAAAATAGCCGGGATATTTTTTATAGCTGGTGTGCTTGTGGCCTGCAGCAATAATGGCAACAGCAGTGCTGGCAACGATTCTACCATTCATACCACGAACACCACTGATACTGCAAGCCGGATGACCACATCCGATTCGGCCAGTGCAAGTGGTACCAGAGTTACTAATGCCTCTGATTCGATGTAAGAGAAATTTTAATTTTTAAAGTAAGCAACCACCTGCTTCTTTTGATTATAAATTGAAGTCAGCAATCACCTGCTGGATGCTATTTCTGAAATCAATCAGTTCTTCTGCCTGCTGATGGATAAAGGCATTATCATCTAATTTGCCAATTACATTTTCCATTTCCTCTTCATTGTCATACATCATCTTTTTAAATGAGCTTTGGTAGTCTTTTGCCCTGGATTCGTATATGCTTTTTACCATCCATTCTTTTGTATCCAGTGCCTGCTGCAATAAGGTTTTAAATTGCTGCTCCTTAAAGTCCTGCGGCGTTGTATCAGTTATTTCTAATAAAGAAGCATAGGCATGTTGTAGTTTTTGCTCTTCATATATAGCCCCGTTCTGCTCATAAAAATGATGCACATCTTCCCAATAAGCTGCCACGCCACTGTGTATATTTTTTATAAGTGTTTGCACCGAATTTGAGGGTAATAATTGTCCGCCTACATTAGTAAACTGTAAGCGCTTCGGGCTGGCAGGCAATGAAGCTAACAGATCTTTGAACGAAGTAATCTGGTGTTTTTTAATATGAAGGCACAACTGGGTAATTCCATAATAAACAATTGCTTCTTTATACATATGGTAAGCTTCACGAACTTTTACCAGTTGTGTAGGACGCCTGTTGTTTTCAAATCCATAGGCCCGTATATCAACATCCTTAAGATTGATATTGGGGTTCATCAATACCACGTCACCTGCCTGTATTAGAATGTGTTCGGGTGTATCGGTTGTATGATGCGTATCATATGCCAATGCTGTAAATTTCCGCAGCAGGTCTAATGCCGTAAATATTTCATTAATGCTGTCCGGTGCTAAAAAATCGTATTCAATAGTTTGTGTACGTTCGGTACGATGATCCCTATCAATATATTTATGGGCATTACGGGCCAATGCATACATATTGTAGATAAACCAATATGCAGGCATTACTACCAGTTTATTATTAGCCGTATCATTGCTGACTAAACTAAAGGGAAGTGGAATATTCAGTTCATAGCTATAGTCGCCTTTAGTGATTAACGTAAAGGTGGCAAACTTGGAACTGTGCTTAAGACTCACACATAAGCCCGGCCAAAACCCGCGTCCCGCAAGCAATTCACCATCCGCAGCCCGGCTGTTGTGGTTGGAGCCCAGCGTAGCGCCGGCGGCCATATTGCTTTGCCCCATTATCAGTGCCGCACATAAAAATGAATTATTATGGTGTTGTTCATGTGCCGGAAAGATTAATGAATTCAATACTTCGCAACAGGAGATGGTAGCATTATTACCCAGGTAAGAATTGATCAACCGGGCGCCATATTTTAATTGCGAATGCGAGGCCATTACAAAGCGAACGGCTTTCACGCCATAAAATATTCTACAGCCAAACCCGATAATACCGTTTACAATTTCGCAGCCTTCTCCAATCTGTGTTTGTTCTTCAAAGGAAGAATTAATGGTGAGGTTTTTGAGCTTATTAGCCCCTTTGATATAGGCGTCGCTTCCAATCCAAACATCTTTTATGATGCTGGTATTTTTTATGACCGTTCTATCCCCAATCTTGCCATAATAGCCTCGTTGCTTGTCATATTGTTTTTCGGTAAACTCTACAAACTTTTGCATTAATAAAGCATCACCCCGGTACTTCGACCATAAATACGCGTCGCCGGGTAACATGCCATTAAAAGGCAATATTTTCCTGCCGGCATTTTCGTTGCACACTTCCACCCAAACGCGTACTGCTTCTTCTTCGCCTTCTTTTATAATGCCGTTTCCAAACTTAGAATGATCGGTAGTATGCAGCTCATTTACATTGGCTATCATCACTTCATTGCCTACAATATAATGGGCGATATAGTTTACATTGTTGATGATAACATTGTCGCCAAAATCGCAACTGATGATCGTGCTGTTATATAGCCCTACCGGCATCGTTACGTTATGATATTCCAGCGAAATGCTTTCCAGTTTTCCGATACGTACCAATCCAAAGAACTTGCAGATTTTTACCAGTTCGGGATTGAAGGCATCAGAAACATAGATCTTTGTCCAGTCGTCTGATGTATTGTTATTGCGAACCAGCACTTCTATTTCATAGGCCGAAAGGTTGCGATATACAATACCACTGCGGTTTTGAAGATTGCGCAGATGATATTCGTCTTTACCTTCCGGTAAAAAATTTTTCTCTACAAAATTGTACCCGATACTTTTTATGGGTTGTGTGGCAACGCTATTCATATTCGTAGGTATTAAAGAGAAGTGCTATTTAAATTTATTCAACCGTAACCGACTTTGCCAAGTTTCTGGGCTTGTCTACATCGTATTCTTTTGCAACACCTACATAGTAACTTAACAATTGCAACGGTATCACGCTCAACATCGGAGCTACTATTTCATCGGCATCCGGCACTACTATCACATCATCAGCCAGCGATATGCTTTGTTCATCGCCTTCATTAATCACCGCAATTACTTTTCCTTTTCGTGCTTTTATTTCCTGCATATTGCTGATGATTTTTTCGTGGTACGAATCTTTAGTGGCAATAAACACTACCGGCAAGTTTTCATCTACCAGCGCAATAGGGCCGTGCTTCATTTCGGCAGCGGGATAGCCTTCTGCGTGTATGTAAGAAATCTCTTTTAATTTTAATGCACCTTCCAAGGCTACCGGAAAGTTATAACCGCGGCCCAGGAATAAGAAGTCCTGTGCGTCTTTATATTTTTCAGCCACCTGCTTAAACCTTTCTGTGGATTGCAGCAGTAATGATACTTTCTCCGGAATAGCGTCCAGTTCTTTTAACAGCTGCAGGTAGCGCTGTTGATCTAATGTGCCTTTTTCATAGCCAATCTTCAGGGCTATCATGGTGAGTACTGCCAGTTGCGCCGTAAATGCTTTGGTGGATGCTACGCCAATTTCAGGACCGGCATGGGTGTACGCTCCGGCATCAGAAATGCGGGCAATGGAAGAGCCTACCGCATTCACCACGCCTAGAATAATGGCACCTTTTGCTTTAGCATTTTCGATGGCCACCAACGTATCAGCGGTTTCGCCGCTTTGAGATATGGCCAGTATTACATCACCTTTATTAATTACCGGATTGCGATACCGGAATTCAGAAGCATATTCCACTTCTACATTGATGCGGCACAATTCTTCAATAATGTATTCCGCTATCAAACCGGCATGCCAGCTGGTGCCGCAAGCTACTATGATAATGCGGTTTGCATTCATGATCTGCTCGGCATATTTATCAATACCGCTCATTTTAATAGTGCCGGCAGTAGCATCC
>JAICHT010000187.1 GCA_025924755.1 Chitinophagaceae bacterium
AGATTTATCAGTATGACTGGAATGGCGATTACAACAACCCCGTATTAAATAAAATTAAGTATCCCGATTTTATTGATGCGGCACACACAATGAAACCCGCCAATACTTACTGGTTTGACGAGATAGCACGCACATCAGTAATACAGAACTATAACCTGTCTATGAGCAATGGCAGTGATAGAGGCAGTACGCTTTTCTCGTTAAACTATTATGACAACAAAGGTATTGTAAAAGCTACACAAAGTCAGAAAGCTGTTGCACGTTTCAACTCGGATTATAACTTCTTTAATGGCAGGCTGAAGATTGGTGAAAACTTAGATGTTACTTACATCCGTAATGCCCTGATTCCGGCAAGTGATATTTTGTTTGCTTCGCTGGTACAGCAGCCGGTAGTGCCCGTACATACGGTTGACGGCGGCTGGGGCGGCCCTGCACCTGGAATGACTGACAGGCAAAACCCGGTACGTTTAATAGAAGATAACAGGCAAAACCATAGTGATTTTTTCCGTGTGTTTGGTAATGCGTATGCCGACCTAACCATTATGCCCAACCTTCATTTTAAAACCAGCTTTGGAGTAGATTACGATGGTACTTTCCAGCGCACCCTGCGTAAGTCTTATACATCCGGCTTCTTATCCGATCCTTCCAACCAGGTAGCAGAAACACAGTGGTATGATGGCAATCGTATATGGCAAAACACGCTGAACTATAGTGCCAGCTTTAATAAACACCGGATTGAAGCTTTACTAGGTTCAGAGAACATCCAATATGTTTATCAAACTTTTTATGGCAGCCGACAAAATTATGCTTTGGAAAATTTAGATTATTCCTACCTGGATGCAGGTTCAGCAAACAAAGATAATGGCGGCTCTGGCAATGCTTACGCGTTGCAGTCATTCTTTGGTAAGGTAAATTATACTTACAACAACCGATACTTGGCGTCCGCAACGCTGCGCCGCGACGGTTCTTCACGCTTTGGTAAAGCCAACCGATATGGCACATTCCCGGCTTTCTCTTTGGGCTGGCGCATTAGCGAAGAAGGCTTCATGAAAAACCAGGATGTTGTATCTGACCTTAAGTTTCGCTATGGATTTGGTGTATCCGGTAATCAGGATCTACCTGGTTATTATCCAACGTTTTCGTTGTATTCCGCTATTTATGGTATAGACCCAACCTGGACATTTGACCAGGGCAGCGCTTACGATATAACCGGTGCCGGTTCAGGTCAATTACCTTCAGGCTTTACTGCCATACAAACCGGCAATGATTCGTTGAGATGGGAATCGACTAAAGAAAACAACTTCGGTGTTGATTTTGGATTATTTCAAAATAAAATTAGTGGTTCGATAGATTACTTTATTAAAAACACTTCCGATATTCTTATCAGTCCGGGTTATTTAGCAGTAGTAGGTGAAGGTGGTAATCATTGGTTCAATGGCGCTTCCTTGCAAAACAAAGGCATAGAAATACAGGTCTCTTATAATGGCAATATCACCAAAGATCTTAATTTCCGCATTACTGCCAACTATTCTTCGTATAGAAACAAAGTGACCTATCTTCCAACTGAAGTGCTCACTTCGTATCCCGGAAACGGTACTGATAAAACTATTCTTGGCAGACCTATAAATTCTTATTTTGGTTATGTAGCTGAAGGGTTATTCCAAACACAGGATGAAGTAAACAAATCAGCAGATCAGGTAGGTAAAGGCTTAGGGAGAATACGCTACAAAGACCTCAACAACGATGGTGTGATAGACGACAAAGATCGGGATTATATAGGCGATAATAATCCAAAGTTTTTATATGGTTTGAATTTCGAACTGGAGTACAAAAACTTCGACCTGAGCTTTTTTATTCAAGGCGTACAGGGAATAACCGTATATAACGACTTTAAAACCTATACAGACTTTTCTTCGTTGTGGGTAGGTACCAACTGGGGCGTTAGAACGTTAAATGCATGGACACCACAAAACACCGGCTCTACCATCCCTGCACTAACACTAGTCAACCGCAACGATGAGGGCAGGCTTTCCACTTACTTTTTGGAAAAAGGTTCTTACCTGAAGCTGCGCAATATACAGTTGGGCTACAGTTTAAAAGATGTATTAAAAGGTACAAAACTGCGTGATGCACGGCTATTCCTGCAAGGCAGCAATCTTTTTACTATCAAAAGCAAATCATTTACCGCTACTGATCCGGAAAATCCAAGTTATGGCTTTCCCATTCCCGTTATTGGCACTATTGGCTTGAATATATCATTTTAAACTTCTTATTTAATTAATTATGAAAAGGCTATTTTTTCTTCCCATAATTGCAAGTTTGCTCTTTGCAGCATGTAATAAAACTTTAGATAAAGCTCCGCAAGGTGTCGTTTCCAGCTAAGACATCAACACACCGGAGAATATTGATAAAATGGTTATTGCTGCTTACTCTGCATTAGGAAACGATCATTATACTTCTCCTTATTCCAGCCTCTGGCCGTATGGCAGTGTTCGTGGTGGCGACGCATACAAAGGTGGCGACGGACCCGGTGACATTACAGAATTTCACTGGATGGAAACTTTTTCGTTGAACCGCCCTAATAACCCCTTGATTGACGAATTGTGGTTCCGGTTGTATGTGGCCGTTGGTCGTGCCAACGATGCGTTGCGAAGATTGGACGCAGTTTCTACCGATGTTTTTCCGAACAAAACAGAGCGGCAGGCAGAAGTACGTTTTTTACGTGGGCATTTTTATTTCCTACTCAAAATCCTCTTTAAGTACGTGCCTTACATTGATGAAACGATTCCTAAAACAAACTATGATACCGTTTCAAACCGCAGCTATTCCAATAATGAACTCTGGGCAAAAGTGGCAGAGGATTTTCGCTTTGCATCAGATAACCTCCCCGAAACGCAGGATGATAAAGGTAGGCCGAACAAGTACGCAGCAAAGGCTTATTTAGCCAAAACGCTTTTGTATGCTGCATATGAGCAGGACGAAAGCAACCAGGTTACAGGCATTAATGCCCCCTTGCTTACAGAAGTAAACAATCTTTGCGATAAAGTAATTAATTCTGGCCAATATGCTTTGGATCCTGATTTTGCCGATAACTTTTTAACGCAGCATGAAAACAGTTCGGAATCGGTATTTGCCATCCAATATTCCAAGGATGATGGCACCCCAAAAGGCAGACTGGACTATGGACATGTGCTCAATTATCCAATGAATCAGGAGTATGGATGTTGTGGCTTTCATGTGCCTAGTCATGATTTGATTAATGCTTTCAAAACAGATGGCAGTGGCTTGCCCATGTTTACAACTTACAATCAGAATGATGTAGCGGCTTCGCTCGATTTCCAAACAAACACTTTCGATCCGCGTTTAGACCATACCGTAGCAATACCCGGGCATCCGTACAAGTACAAGCCTGGTTTCTTGTTTGAAAGATCATGGGCGCGTGCACCGGAAGTATATGGCGCTTTTGCAAGCCTAAAAGAAGCCGTTGCTTATGATGATCCTTCCTTTCAAAAAATACCACCTTTCATGTCCAGTTCTAAAAACTGGGCGATTATCCGCTATGCGGACGTACTCTTATTTAAAGCCGAAGCACTAATTGAGTTGGGCAGGCAAAATGAAGCTTTACCGCTTATTAATCAATTGCGCACCCGGGCTGCCAATAGCACCGCTTTGCTGAAACAGGATGATGATAAACCTACTTCACACTATGGCATGGCTATCTATCAACCCGGTGTTAATTGTACCTGGACACAAGAGTTTGCTCGCCAGGGATTGCGGTGGGAGCGCCGGCTGGAGTTTGCCACCGAGGGGTATCATTTCTTTGACCTAGTACGCTGGGGTGTTGCTGATAAAGTGATAAATGCTTACTTTGATATTGAAAAAAAGAGGTCATCGCACTTATCTGATGCTGCTTTTCAAAAAGGAAGAGACGAGTATTTCCCTATTCCGCTCAACCAGATTAATTACAGCCGCGGATTGTATCAGCAAAACGTTGGTTGGTAACCCATTAACTAAATTGTAATTTGTATTGATGACGAGTTTACAAGCTTGGTAAATATTTTAAGCTCCTTAATACTATAATATAAAAAAAATCATGCAAATAATAGCTAACAAACATGCTGAAAGCATATCGAATAATCGAAACTTAAAAAAGGCTTCGGGGTATGTAGTCCGTATTTCTATCACCGCAGCTCTCGCAGGTTTTATCTTTGGCTTTGATACGGTTGTCATCTCCGGCGCCAACCTGCCCATTAAAGAACTGTGGCATCTTTCGCCTTGGTTCCATGGTTTTTTTATTATGTCAATGGCATTGTGGGGAACAGTGATTGGTGCCATCTTTGGTGGCATCCCAACGCAAAAGTATGGCAGAAGAAAGGTCCTTATTTGGATTGGTATTCTCTTTAGCCTTTCTGCTATCGGTACGGCACTTGCTCCCAGCCCTTATATTTTTTCTTTTTTCCGTTTCATTGGTGGAATTGGCATTGGAGTTTCTTCTGTAGCGGCTCCCACTTATATTTCAGAAATTTCTACACCTTCAAATAGAGGTAAACTTGTGGCTCTTTACCAGTTCAATATTGTATTTGGGATTTTAATTGCTTTTCTTTCCAATTATTTTTTAAAAGGGGTGGGTGGACAAAACGACTGGCGTTTTATGTTGGGCGCATTGGTTGTACCTTCTGTTATTTATTCCCTTCTGGTAATAGGCGTGCCCGAAAGCCCTCGCTGGCTAATTGCCCGGAAAAACGACACCGGTGCTGCTAAAAAAATATTGGCCAAACTGGGAATAATAAATGTAGATGCCGAAGTGTCTGCTATTATTAAAAGCCATGAGCATGAGCTTTCCAAAGGACGGTCTTCCAACATTTTTAACGCTAAATACAGCCGTGTAATGTGGCTGGCATTCTTTGTTGCCTTTTTCAATCAATGGTCGGGCATTAATTTTATTTTATATTATGCTCCTGAGATATTAGAAAGAGCTGGTTTGGCGGCCAAAGAATCTTTAGCAAATTCAATTGCTATTGGGGGTACAAATCTCATTTTTACCTTCGTTGGCCTTTATCTTATTGACCGCATTGGCAGAAAAACTCTTTTAATAATTGGTTCGTTGGGATATATTTTGAGTCTGGCAATGGTGGCCTGGTGCTTTTATCATCATGCTGGAGCAGGTGTGCTTATGACCTTTTTATTGATTTTTATCGCAGCTCACGCTATTGGCCAGGGAGCGGTAATATGGGTTTTTATTTCCGAAATATTTCCAAATAATGTGCGAGCAATCGGGCAGTCCTTCGGCGCGAGTGTGCATTGGGTATTTGCGGCAATCATTACCTTAATTACTCCTGTTTTCTTAGACGCCAACGATGGAATTTTTAAAGATAATCCCTGGCCCATCTTCGCCTTCTTTGCTTTTATGATGGTATTGCAACTAATATGGGTGCTCACCAAAGTTCCTGAAACAAAAGGTGTATCATTGGAAGATTTGGAAAAAAGATTGGTAAAGGACTAACAACTTTACAAATCATTTTTTCAATCTCGTAAATCGACAACCGCAGTCCTTTTTCAAAACATTTAAAATAATGCCGATGTCAATAATCAAATATTTATTCCTGATTGTTTTTTTTGTCTCGTCCGACTTCGCAAAAGGTCAAACTGCTCAGCATGAAGCATATAATGAGCCTTGTCGTCCGCAAATACATTTTTCACCTGAAAAAGGATGGATGAACGACCCGAATGGAATGGTTTATTACAAGGGCGTGTATCAATTGTTTTATCAATATTACCCTGATAGTACCATCTGGGGACCGATGCACTGGGGACATGCTACCAGCAAAGATTTGGTACACTGGCAGCGGCAACCTATAGCCTTATATCCTGACAGCTTGGGTTATATATTTTCAGGTAGTACAGTAGCAGATATTCATAATACTTCCGACTTTGGTAAAAACGGTAAAGTACCATTGGTAGCCATTTTTACCCATCATAATCCAAAAGAAGAAAGAGCCGGTAAAAATGACTTTCAATATCAAAGCATTGCTTACAGCCTTGATGACGGAAAAACCTGGAGAAAATATGAAGGCAATCCGGTGCTGATGAATCCCGGTATCCGTGATTTCAGAGACCCTAAGGTGATGTGGTATGAAGCGGGTAAAAAATGGATTATGACCCTCGCTACGTTAGATCATATAACGTTTTATTCGTCGCCGGATTTAAAAAGCTGGATGAAGGAGAGTACGTTTGGAAAAGAAATAGGAGCACATGGCGGCGTATGGGAATGTCCTGATATCTTTCCTTTAAATTATAATGGTAAAGGGATATGGGTGTTAATTGTGAATCTGAATCCTGGCGGTCCTAATGGGGGCTCCGCTACGCAATATTTTTTAGGCGATTTTGATGGAACGGAATTTAAACCTTTTGACAAAGAAACCAGGTGGCTTGATTACGGACCGGATGAATATGCCGGCGTAACCTGGTCGAATACTGGCGATCGCAAAATTTTTTTGGGCTGGATGAGCAATTGGCAATATGCCAATTTGGTGCCGACTGGAAAATGGCGCGGCGCCGCCACCATACCCCGAGACCTGCGTATTGAAAAAATCGGCAATCAATACGTTGTAGCGTCGCTGCCCGTGCCGGAATTAAACGTACTGAACGAACAAACAACGGCGTTGAGCAATATCGATGTGAAAAACTATGATCTCACAGCAAAAACCGGAAAATTTAGTGGTCCCGCGCGGTTAAGTTTGTCTTCTTATAAAATCAAAAATTTTTCTATCACGCTTTCCAATAATTTGGACGAAAAGGTGGTAATAGGTTATGATAAAACCACTAATCAGTATTATATCAACCGTGCTCACTCGGGCAAAGTGGATTTTCAAAAAGAATTTGCAAAAAAACACGTAGCTCCCCGATTGTCAGAAAAGGTTGCTATGAACCTCACCCTAATTATAGATAATGCTTCTGTTGAATTGTTTGCTGACGATGGATTAACCGTAATGACCGAAATATATTTCCCAAACGCTATCTTTTCGAATATTTCGATACAATCGGTTGATAACTTTAAAATAAAAGCACTGCGATTTAATAAGATGAAAAGTATCTGGAGGTAATTACCAGGATTAAAAAAAGCAGTTGAATAAAGACCGCTTTTTTTAT
>JAICHT010000188.1 GCA_025924755.1 Chitinophagaceae bacterium
ATATTTTATGGAAATCATCAAGTTTGACAATATAATAAAAATTGGTAAAGTAAATGTCCGGTTTCTTAAAAGTAATAATACGCAGTAGAAGATGCAGGGCAGTCTGCCAAGGCAATCAAAAACAATTTTATCTATGAACTGTGTTATGTGTATCAGTTTAGGTGTTATGAGACTTATAAAACCTTATATAATGGGTTGGCATTGGATACCAATGACTTTAAGTAAGTAGCGGAAGAATAAAGTAACCAGCTAATTTATAATTCATTGGTGTAAGGATCAGTTAAATGGTTTAATCAAGAATCAAGTTACTAGGTATTTAAAAAACTGTTCGGTAGATGAAGCACATTGATATATAAATTTAATTCAATTAGTGTTTTCTCTTACGCATATCTCATGCAAAGACAGTATAAAATAAATTTCACTGTAAATTATTTGTAAAAGTTAATAGTTAGTAATAACTTTTGGCCACGATTGCTATCCAATACATTAAACCACTTAATATGAAAATCTATTTAAAAAAGTTAAAAGTCTGCCTGGAAGCAATCTCAAATCCGGCAAATAGCTGGTGGCATTTTGGAGAACCGGAACCCAAAGTAAAAACCATCCGAACCAACCGGAATATTCTGCCAACTCCTGATAGCTACAACATCAGAGGAAAATGGGGTAAAGCCGGCGATAGCTCCCGTTGTAATCCTGCACCATAAAAGTAACTGTACTGATGTAAGGGGTATTAAATTTAGTATCTTTACGGGACTGTGATTTTATGGGTGTTTTAAAACAACTTGCCGAATACTTATACCTGCGTAAGCCGGATCCTAACCGGCCTAAAAGTCAATGGATCGGGTACATGCACGGAATTAACCGCCTTAGCCTTTTTTTATTTGTTATAGCACTTATCATTATTGTGGTTAAGCTTATTGTAAACCATTAAGTTGAGCCATATTTACAATTGCTTTTGCTGCCTTCTCCGAGGCATTTCCTTCTTGCTCCAGCATCGTTTTCAGCTCAGCATAATCTTTTTTTATTTGTAGTTTTCTTATGGGATCGTTCAAGATGTAATCCAGCTCCTTAATGGCATTCGCTGTGGTAAATTCATTTTGTATTAACTCGGTAACCACGGGTTTATCCATTATTAAATTCACCAGGGATATGTATTTGATCTTTACCAGCCTTTTAGCAATATGGTAGGAAACAGCAGACCCTTTATAGCAAACCACTTGTGGTACGCCAAACAAAGCGGTTTCCAGCGTGGCAGTACCAGAGGTAACCAATGCAGCAGTCGCTTGTGCTAGTAATGGGTATGTTTGGCCCTTAACAGCAGTAACTGCCGGGTATTCTTTTAAATAAGGTTCATAAAATTCTTCTTCCAAAGCTGCTGCTTTCGCTACTACAAATTGATATTGAGGGAAAGCTTTAGCAGCTTGTAGCATCACTGGCAGCTTTTTACTCACTTCCTGCTTACGGCTTCCCGGCAATATGGCAATAATAGGTTTGCCGGATAGTTTGCTTTTATTTTGCTGAATAGATTCATTTACTACTTGTACCAGCGGGTGCCCTACATACTCCACTTTATAATTCCACTTATTAAAAAAAGCTTCTTCAAATGGCAATATCACCAGCATTTTATCTACTACTTTTTTTATCAGGTTAACGCGGCTTTCCTTCCATGCCCATACTTGCGGCGATATATAATACACTACTTTAAAACCGGCTTTTTTAGCCCATTCTGCTATGCGTAAATTAAAGCCGGGATAGTCAATTAACACCAGTACATCCGGCCCAAATGCCTGGATATCCTGCTTGCAAAATTTTAAATTATTTAATATTGTGCCCAGGTTTTTCAATACTTCTGCAAAGCCCATAAATGCAAGATCTTTATAGTGCTTTACCACTACGGCTCCTGCTTCCTCCATCAAATTGCCACCCCAGCAGCGAACGGTTGCCTGCGCATCCTGTATTTTGATGGCCTTTATTAAATTGCTTCCATGCAGGTCGCCAGATGCCTCACCGGCTATTAGATAGTACTTCATAAAACGCTGGCAGTAAAAATGGAGTTAATGCCGGTTAAAGATAAGAAGGATGCATGCTGCTGCACAACAAAAAGGTATAATCTATATGCCCCGACTTCTAATTAAAGATCTTCATCAATAATATGACGATGCCATAAATGAGCGTCACCACAAAAATACCTTTTGCGGTTTCGTCGCGGTGCGTATTAATGTATATAGTAAAAAAGACCACATTGGCCAGCAAACACAAAGCTCCCAAAGAAGTGATTAATGCATTGGTATGAACAAAATAACTCAGAAAGTCAATAAATGGTACCGACGGAAATTTTAAAAAATACAAAATAACCAGGCCCAATAGTGGCGCTATCCAGCCTATAAGTAAGCCCAGCTTTAAGCTATCTTTCTTTATGAACAAAGGACCAGGTTTTTTCAAGTTTATCTTTTAAAGTATAATGCGTTAAATCAAACTGCACAGGCACCACGCTGATATAGTTATTGGCCAGCGCCCACACGTCGGTATCTTTTCCTTCATCAAAGTTAACAAACTCACCAGTAAGCCAGTAGTATTTGCGTCCGTGCGGATCAAGGCGCTCCAGAAAATCTTCTTCATATTTGGCATATGCCTGCCTGCAAATTTTTACGCCTTTAATTTCCTCTTCTTTAGCAATAGGAATATTTACATTTAATACGGTATGCTTGTCCGGCGGGTTTTTGAGCATTTCCTCTACTATAATACGTGCATATTTGCGGGATGCAGTAAAGTCGGCATCCAGGCTGTAATCCAGCAATGAAAAACCAACAGATGGTATGCTTTCAATAGCTGCTTCCACCGCGGCAGACATGGTGCCGGAGTAAATAACATTGATACTATGGTTAGCACCATGGTTGATACCGCTGATGCATATATCCGGTTTGCGGTGCAACACCTTATCCACAGCCAGCTTCACGCAGTCTACCGGTGTGCCGGTGCATTGATAGGCTTCTATATCTGCGTCGCCCAAAAAAGCTACTTTGTTTAAACGCAAGGGCACGCCAATGGTTATCGCATGTCCCATGCCGGATTGAGGTTTGTCGGGTGCTACTACTATTATTTTTCCTAATCCTTTTACAGCTTCTACCAGGTTTTGTATGCCCGGCGCTGTAATGCCATCGTCGTTCGTAACTAATATCACCTGTTTTTTCTTGTCTTCTGCCATTCAATAGAATTTGGTAATTAACAAAGGTGTACAACTTTTAGGGATTACCAAAATTTGCAGGTATATATAATTCTAAATAAATTAGTAATTTGCGGCTAAATAAATTAGTGGTATGTCTATTGCCAATAAAAATCTAAAATATCTTAGAAAATTGCGCGGCTGGACGCAAGAAGAATTTGCACAAAAGTTACGAATCAAACGGTCTTTATTGGGAGCCTACGAAGAGGAGCGGGCAGACCCCCGGATGGACGTGCTGGAAACTGTTGCTGATATGTTTAAACTTAGTTTGGATGAATTGCTCCGCAAAGATGTAAGTGATAACAAAACCAGCTACCTGTCAAAACGCAGGGCCCAAAAAATGGTTAACGGCCGTGCCGATATACCGTTTGTGCCGGTAAAGGCCGCCGCCGGATACCTTGCCGGTTTTGCTGATCCGGAGTTTATAGACGAACTGAATACATTTACGCTGCCTATGCTGACGGGTGGTGATTACCGGGCTTTTGAAATCATTGGCGATTCGATGATGCCTACGCCCAGCGGTTCTGTGATAGTAGGAGAGAAAATGGAAAACCTGGATGAAGTGAAAAGTAATCATACCTATATTGTGGTTTCAAGGGCAGATGGTATCGTATATAAGCGCATCATGAAAAACAACCGTCTCAAAAACAAACTCACATTAGTAAGCGATAATCCTACATACCAACCTTATACAATTAATACAGAAGACGTGTTGGAGGTATGGCAGGCGCAAATGATCATATCAAAAGCCAATGTGCAGCAGCGGTGGGATGTAAACCAACTGGCAGGTCTTGTTAATAATTTACAGCAACAGGTTACTGTGTTAAAAAAACGCATTAATTAGTGGATAACTAAAGAAAATCTGTAAAAGACAATGGAATGTGAGTTCTGTCTTTTATATTTACTTTCTCAGCTACCAAACTAATTGCATGCAAAGAAAGTTGCTTGTATTATTTTCCGTATGCCTGATTACTTTGCTGACCCAAGCCCAACCCAAAGTTCTGCAGGCCACCAAAACCGTACAACCTCCAAAGATTGACGGTAATTTAGATGATATGGCCTGGCAGGAAGCCCCGGTAGCTACTGATTTTATTCAGAATTTTCCAGCATATGGTTTTCCCGCTTCTGCTAATACAGAGGTAAAGATTTTATACGATGACAATGCCGTTTATATTGGTGCTTATATGCATGATAATCCGGCACTCATTCGCCGGCAACTCACAGAAAGAGATAGTGAACTCAATGCCAATGTAGATTACTTCTCTGTTTTTTTTGATACCTATAACGATCAGCAAAACGGGTTTCAATTTTCAGTAACAGCTACCAATGTACAATCGGACGGAAAGTTAACTGGCCTTTCCTACAATGCTAATGGTGATTATACTGATAAATCGTGGGATGCTGTCTGGCAAAGCAAAACCAGTATCCGCAGCGATGGATGGGTTGCCGAAATGCGAATCCCATATCTTTCCCTTCGTTTTAGCAAAAACGATGTTCAAACATGGGGTTTGCAGTTTCTGCGGTATATACGCCGCAATTCGGAAAGCTCGTTTTGGAATACGGTTAACCCTAATGATAATGGCTTTGTCAACCAGTTTGGTAAATATGGCAGCCTGCTACATATAGATCCTCCACTGAGGTTAAGTTTGTCGCCCTACCTTTCTACCGGTATACGCTTTGTGCCCAACGAAAATGCAAATAAAGGACAATGGTTACGCAGCGGTGGCTTAGATATAAAATATGGCATTAATGAAAGCTTTACTCTCGATGCTTCAATAATACCCGACTATGGACAGGTAATTTCGGATGATGTGGTGACCAACTTATCGCCTTACGAAACAAAATTTCAAGACAACCGTCCTTTTTTTACTGAAGGCACTGAACTGTTTAATAAGGCGGGGTTGTTTTATTCCAGAAGGATAGGAGCTACACCCTCCGGTTATTACCCCGTGAAGGACCTGGCCACTCATACTACCAATTACAGTATTGTAGAAAATCCATCAGTAACCCAGTTATACAATGCCTTTAAGTTTTCCGGCCGTACGCAACATAAATTAGGTATCGGGGTTTTCAACAGCATCACAGCACCTTCCTATGCACACGTATATGATAATACTACAGGTAAAGATTCCACTATCGGCACCGAACCTATGGCCAATTATAACATTATCGTATTAGACCAGGCTTTAAAAAACAGATCGTACATCACTTTTACCAATACTAATGTAATCCGGAAAGGTACAGGGCGGAATGCCAACGTTACCAGTATTGATTTTGCTTTTTATGATAAAACAAATACGTATTCTGTTTCGGGTGCATCCAAGTATAGTGCTATTATGGGATATACGCCATACAACGGCTCTATCAATTTAATAACTGATACCATCAGCAGAAATGGAAGTTTATATGTAAAGCCTTATAGTGGATTTAACAACCGATTGAAGGTTGGAAAAGTAAGCGGCAAGGTGCAGTATTTTCTTTCCGGCAATGTACTATCCAACACATACGACCCCAATGATATCGGGTACCTGGCCACCGCCAATAAAGTAACCTATACCGGTAATATCAGCTACAACCAGTTTAACCCCATTGCCCATTTTATCAATTATAATTACAGCCTGAATGTGAATTATATATGGCTTTACAAGCCTTATGCGTTTTCGAATATTGATATATCTGCCAACGCTTTTTGGTTGTTTAAAAACATGTGGAATGTAAGCCTTACCGGGGGCGTGTACCCTTATGGTCAAAAAGATTATTTTGAATTGCGGACGCCGGGACGTTTTCTAAAATTGCCTTGGTTTTATTATTCCTACTTAAGCGGCAGTTCGGATAGCCGTAAACAACTTTTTGTAAATTATAATCTGGAATATGCAAAGGGACTGATATTAAACCATCCCTATAGCCGTGCTGATGTGGCGCTCCGTTACCGGTTTAGCAACCGCTTTACATTAAGCATGGAAGTAGACCGGCGACACGATCAGGGACAGATTGGATATGCGTTTTTACGGGAGGCCAATGGAGATCCGATAATTGGATTCCGGTCGTATAAAGATTTTACCACACTGCTTGATGGCAACTATGGTTTTGCACCGCGCATGAACTTATCCGTTAGATTGCGGCATTATTGGAGTAATGTGCATTATTTAAGTTTTCATGATGTAACGGCCGATGGAAATTACACCGACCGTGCTTTTTATCCGAACCAGGATCAAAACTTTAATGCATTTAATATAGACGCATTCTTTACATGGGATTTTAGACCGGGCAGCCGCATTGTAGTTGGATGGAAAAATTGGCTGGGAACGGATAATATTATTAATGCCTATACCTACAAATATTATCTCAATAATTTCCAACACACTTTTGATCTTCCCCATGCCAATGAACTTACGCTTCGGTTTATCTATTTTTTAGATTATAACCAACTCCGGCATAAACTTTAATTACAACCCAAAAATATCTTTTGCCAGCCGGAACGTATTGCAATGCGCTTCAATAATAGTTTTTATGTCGGGAGAATAACCGCCACCCATTGCAACGGTACAGGGTAGGTTGTTTTTATTTAAAAGTGTAAAAACCATTTCATCGCGCTTTTTGCAGCCTTCAATAGTTACTTTTAATTTTCCGAATTTATCGGTTTCCAGGACGTCCACTCCCGACAAATAAAAAACAAAATCTGGCTTTGCTTTTTTGAGTAGCCCCGGAAGTGCGTCAGCTAACAATTGCAGGTAAATTTTATCATCTGTACCATCTGATAGTTCTATATCCCAATTACTTTTTTCTTTGTGAAATGGGTAGTTGTGTTTGCCATGCATACTGAACGTAAAAACATCCGGATTGTTTTCAAAAATTTTTGCGGTACCGTTGCCCTGGTGCACATCTA
>JAICHT010000189.1 GCA_025924755.1 Chitinophagaceae bacterium
CAGGTTGATTTCATCATATAATATTTTGTCTCTTTTGGATAACGAATGCAATGTTTTAAGATAAGGCAATTGCAGCATATTCTTAAGCGATTCATTCATCCATACCACTTCGCCGCTTTCCTGCTCGTAGGATAAAATCCCCGTGTCTACAAGCTCCAGTATTTTTTGCAGGTACTGATATTGGGTTTCTTTTTCTTTGCTGATTACTTTAAAGGTAGTATTGATTTCATTAAAGCCACGCCTTAAGGGCTGTAGTTCAGATGGAGCGTGCTTTACATCAAAATAGCGGGAAAAGTCCCGGTAGTGGATGGCCTCCACAAACTGGTTTACTTCCTCCTGCGCTTTCCGGTGAAACCGTATAAAATCAACAAGCTGGTAAATGATAACCGGGACTATAAAAATATAGTAAAGGTGCCCGTGGTTTACCAGCAGGTAAGAGGCTGCTGTTAATGTAATAAACAGCAATAGTACCCGTCGCAAAATTTTCCATTCAAAGTTCTTAAATATCATATTGGCCTCACCCTCATCCCTCTCCAAAACAGAGGGACGCCAGGGTATTTATATTTTATGCAATAATGCTAACACTTTGTCTTTATATGATACACTAAATATCATACTTACTTAAAAAATATCATACTTACTTAAACGCCGGTATAAGGCCGTTCGGGTTATACCCAGTTCCTTGGCGGCTTTTGAGATATTGCCGTTGTGTTTTTCAATTACCCGCAATATGGTATTTTTTTCAACGGTGCTCAGGTTGGTTTGTGTTATTTCTTCTGCTTCTACTGTAGTGGATTCAATAGGAGAAAAGATGATATCGCTTGCCGTGAGTACCTCTCCATCTGCCATAATCACTGCCCGCTCAATCGTATATTGCAGTTCCCTGACATTGCCGGGATAATGATAATGCACTAATTTATCCAATGCTTTGGAATCAAAGTTTAAATGGGGTTTTAAATATTTATTGCTATACAATTTACTGAAATGATCAGCCAGCAACAATATATCCTGCCCGCGCTTTCGCAGTGGCGGCACTATTATTTCTACTGTGTTTATCCGGTAAATTAAATCCTTACGGAAACGGGCTTCATTTGCCAACTCCTGCAATGGAATATTAGTAGCGCATACCAGGCGGATATCTATTGAAATGGGCTCGTTGGTTCCCAAACGGGTAATTTGCCGGTTCTGTAAAACACTCAGCAACCTGGCTTGCTGGTGCAAAGTGATATTGCCAATTTCGTCTAAAAATAAAGTGCCGGTATTTGCGGATTCAAAGCGGCCCGCCCTGTCCTCACGGGCATCTGTAAACGCTCCCCGCTTATGCCCAAACAATTCGCTTTCAAAAAGCGATTCTGTCAAAGAGCCAACGTCTACTTTTATAAAAGGTTTGTCGCTCCTAAGCGAAAATTGGTGGATGGCTTTTGCAATTATTTCTTTACCGGTTCCGTTTTCACCTAATATTAAAATATTGGCATCGGTGGGTGCAATTTTCTGGATCTTGTAAAAAATATCCTGCATCACTTCCGATTTTCCCAGTAGTTCCTTTTCAAAAATAGAAGTAGCGGGTACCGCTTGCGCACCTGCATTTTTATCTTTGCTTTTAAGTGCCTGTTTGATAGTGGCCAGCAATTTTTCGTTGTGCCAGGGCTTTACTACAAAGTCGAAAGCTCCTTCTTTTAAAGAGCGGATGGCAAGGTCTATATCGCCATAAGCTGTTATCATGATCACCGCAGCATCGGAGCGGAATTCTCTTATTTTTTTTAACCAAAAAATACCTTCGTTTCCGGTATTGATGGAACTGGTAAAATTCATATCCAGCAGTATCACATCAAACACCTGCTTTGCTAAAACAGCACGAATATTTTCAGGATTTTTTTCGGTGACGATTTCCTTCACTTCCGGCTTCAGCAGTAATCGTACTGCCGTCAGCACATCTGCATCATCATCAATAACCAGTATACAAGCATTTTTAAGCAGCATAGTAAATTAAATAGATAGAACCCGACGAAACTACAACTATGCCATCATTATACTAAGTTACAAATGAAGTTTTTAATTGGTTGTATCCTATATGCAGTGTATCAGAAACGAACACTATTTGTACGATAACGAACAAATTCGTAGTTTGTAAAAAGCCTAAATGCCTGAGAATCAGATAATGAGAAACTGGCACTATTGTGCATGCTACGGATAGAATAAATTTTTAAGGAAGCATATGCTGTATTGAATCCATATGCTGTAGTTATAAAGCTAAAACCCAAACTGTGGACAGAGTTATTGAAAAGAAAACATGGACCCGGAAAAGAATACTAACCATTGCTGGTATAGCAGCCATTATTATATTGATTGCCGGCAGTATATTTTTTACATCCGGCAAAAGCAAGTTGAATGTAGACACTGAACGGGTAACCATCAGCGAAGTGAAGAAAGGGCCTTTCCAGGATATCATTCCGGTTAATGGCATTGTGCTTCCGGTTACCACCATTTACCTCGACGCAGTGGAAGGTGGCCGAGTAGAAGAAAAATTTGTAGAAGATGGCACGGTGGTAAAAAAAGGCCAGCCCATATTGCGGCTTTCCAATACTGACCTCGAACTGAGTTTGGTAAACCAGCAAACATCAGTATATAATTTATTGACGCAAATGCAAATTGCCCGCAATGCCGCCCAGCAAAATACCACTACCAAACTGAACCAGATGACCGATGTAGATAACACTCTGAAAGAAGCAGAACGGGTATATAAGCTTAACAAGTATTTGTACGATCAAAAAGCAATTGGTCTGCAGGAATTTAAGCAAGCGGAAAATAATTACAATTACCAGGTAGCTAAGAAAAAACTAACCGAGCAGATTTTAAAGCAGGATGCATCATCCACGGCGCAGCAGGTTTCGCAGGCGAAGCAATCGTATATGGGTTCGCAAAATGCACTGAACGTAATGCGAAAAAAAGTAGGCGATTTGATTGTGAGGTCACCTATAGATGGGCAGCTTACCTCGTTGGATGCAGAGATTGGACAGAATAAAAACAAAGGCGAAAGGCTGGGGCAGATTGATGTATTAAGCGGCTTCAAAGTGCGGGTGGATGTGGATGAACACTATATCTCCCGTGTGTTTACCGGTTTAATGGGTGAAACATCTTTTGCAGGCAAAAGCTATAGATTAAAAATCACAAAGGTATACACACAAGTAAACAATGGACGTTTTCAGGTAGATATGGTTTTTATTGACGGAATACCCGAAGGCATTCGCCGCGGGCAAACCATGCAGATACGCCTGGCGTTGAGCGATGAAATACAAGCTTTGTTATTAGCTAAAGGAGGCTTTTACCAGCAAACCGGCGGCAACTGGGTGTTTAAAGTAGCAAGCGATGGCAAAACGGCTTACAAAGTAGATGTGCAATTGGGCCGGCAAAATCCGGATTATTATGAAGTATTATCAGGTCTGCAACCCGGTGATAAAGTGATTACCTCCAGCTATGAAAACTACGGAGATATACAAGAATTGGTATTAAAGAAGTAGCGAGCACAATTTCGTTTTACCATTTAAATTTCAACGCCATGAAGTGCATACTGTTTATTTCATCCTTGTGGATTGTAAGCATCTACTTATTGAAAATTTCCGAAGCTACTATAAATGCTTATAAAAAGGCCAATATTACTAAGGTTAATGATGCGCCACTTACGCTGCTAAATCCATTTTTTATTTTTAAATACTAATTCAATACTAACATGATACAGATCAGTAATCTTGAAAAAATTTATCGGACGGAAGAAGTAGAAACAGTGGCGCTCAATAAAGTTTCATTAGGTATTAGCGAAGGAGAGTTTGTAGCCATTATGGGCCCGTCGGGCTGCGGCAAATCTACCTTGCTTAATATACTAGGTTTGTTAGACGATCCGGATAGCGGAAGTTTTTTATTTAATGGTGTTGAAGTGGCACATTTTAATGAACGCAAGCGGGCCGATCTGCGTAAACGCAATATTGGCTTTGTGTTTCAAAGCTTTAACCTTATTGATGAATTAACGGTTTTTGAAAATGTAGAACTGCCTTTGATTTACCTGGGCATCAAGCAAGCGGAGCGAAAGCAAAGAGTAGAAGAAGTACTGGACAAAATGCAGATCATGCATCGCCGTAACCACTACCCACAGCAACTTTCCGGTGGCCAGCAACAACGCGTAGCGGTAGCACGGGCGGTAGTAAATAACCCAAAATTAATATTAGCCGATGAGCCTACCGGTAACCTCGATTCATCAAACGGAAACGAAGTGATGCAATTGCTCACTGAATTAAACGAACAAGGAACCACTATTGTAATGGTAACCCACTCTGAGCACGACGCCCGCTATAGTCATCGTATTATACGCATGCTGGATGGACAAACGGTTACTGAAAATATATTGGTGTGAAAGTATATAATTATAACCTTTTATAATCAGCTACTCCGTACTCCTACTCTGGATAATCAACCTGTTTATTTACTTGTAATGGTTGTTCACTATGTTTCAAAATTATTTCAAAACCGCTTGGCGGAGTTTATGGAAAAATACATTCTATACTATGGAATTGTGAAGGTGTGACAGTCTAAAAATATAAAACAGTGAAACCGAAATTGTATTATTTTTTGGTTTGCTAATGTAACAACGATGTATAACCGAAAGCTACAAACTAAGAACTAAACCTCATGATAAAAAATTATTTTAAAATCGCGTTAAGGAACATTCAGAGGAACAAGGTTTACTCTTTTATCAATATTGCCGGATTGAGCCTTGGGCTTGCTGTGGCAATGCTGATTATCTTATATGTGAAAGATGAAGTGAGTTATGATAGATTCCAAAAAAATATCAACAATATTTATCGCATCACATTTACGATGCTCAATAAAGATGGGGGCGTTGAACATAGAGATGGGATTACCGGTTATTATCAGGGGCCTAAATTTACTGCAAATGTTCCGGGCATTCAGTCTTTTGTAAGAATACAAAGTGGGGGAGTGGATATCAAAAAAGGAACGGATGTAACCTCGGAAAACATGCTGAAAGTGGATTCCTCTTTTTTTTCAGTTTTTTCATTCCCATTGATAAGCGGCAATCCAAAAACATGTTTATCAGATCCTTATTCCATAGTGCTTTCAGAAGATGAGGCTAAAAAGCAATTCGGCACAACTGATGCTGTTGGCAAAACCCTGATGTTGAGAAATGACAGCACATTTGTTCCTTATGCTGTAACTGCAGTTGCAAGAAGATGCCCGCAAAATTCTTCTATTAAATTTGACATCCTGCTCCCTTTTCGTCCATCAGCTCAGGATATGCAATCGAGTGAAAACTGGTTCAATTTCTTTCTCAACACGTTTATAGTTCTGGATCCAAAAGCGAATGTTGCTACAGTTCAAAATCAGATGCAGCAATTTTATGAACGCGATTCTAAAGAAGCGCTAAAGATGATCACTGAAAAATACGGGGCTGTTTTCGGAAAAGCCGAATATGGGCTACAACCCTTTACGGTCATGCATTTGAGTAAAGATTTTCCGCCAAATACGGGTCTTGTGGATGCAAGTAATCCTGTATATTCTTACATTCTTTCGGGAATTGCATTATTTATTTTGCTGATCGCGTGCATCAATTTTGTAAACCTTACAGTTGCCCGTTCATTAAAGCGTGCAAAAGAAATCGGCATCCGAAAAGTGGTTGGTGGCAACAGGAAACAATTGATTATTCAGTTTCTTGGTGAATCATTTATTTTATGTTTGATAGCTTTTGTAATGGCGCTGGCTCTGGTTAAAATAATTTTGCCTGTTTTCAATGATCTTTCCAACAAAGCCCTTGCGCTTTCTTATCTTTTTGATGCAAAACTGATCACATTTTATATTATCCTTTTCCTAATGACTACTTTCCTTGCAGGTTTTTATCCTGCATTGATCTTATCAGGGTTCAATCCTGTTCAAACTCTTTACAGCCGTTTTAATTTATCAGGAAAAAGTTATTTGCAGAAAAGTTTAGTGGTGATTCAATTTGCACTGGCTTCATTTTTAATCTGCGCTACCGTCATTATTTATTTACAATTTAATTTTCTGACCACTGAAAAATTAGGATACGATGATAGCAATCTTGTGTTGGTCAATAAAGATTTGAAACGAGACGAAGCAAATTTATTCAAGGAGCAGTTAATGAAAGAATCTGACATTATGGGTGTAGCCCCCAAGAATGGTGGCTATTGGGGCACACGTGCAAAAGTAAATGGTAATTCGACGATTGATTTTACTTATGAAACCGTTGATGAAACTTTCCTGCCTTTATTAAAAATTCCTCTGGTGTCTGGAAGAAATTTTTCAAAAGATTTTCCGTCAGATTCTACACATGCTGTTTTGGTAAATGAATCTTTCGCAAAACAGGCCGGATGGAAAGAGCCGCTTGGACAAGAGGTGAATTTCTGGATGAATAATAAAAGATATACAGTGATTGGTGTTGTGAAAGATTATCATTTTGAGGCATTAAGCAAAAAGATCAGCCCGCAATTGTTTACGATGAACCCGGGAAATGAATTTGGAATGGTCTATATAAAAATCAGGCCAAATACCGCTGGTTCTTCAATTGCTCACATTCAAAAAACTTTTAAAAGTTTATTTCCTCTGGCTCCATACAGTTATACTTTTAAACAAGATGAAAATACCAAAAACTACGAAGCAGAAGCGAAATGGAAACAGATTATTTTTTTTGGCGCTATCCTCACGATTTTTATTTCATGTATTGGATTATTTGGGTTGTCTGTTCTCTCCGCAGAAAAGAGAACGAAAGAAATTGGTATTCGTAAAGCGTTAGGCGCATCGGTGAGCAACATCATCACTACCTTATCAACCGACTTTTTAAAACTTGTGATCTTATCCATGTTAGTGGCAATACCTGCTGCCTGGCTTGCTGCAGTAAAGTGGCTGAATCATTATCCCTACAGGATTTCATTAAGCTGGTGGATGTTTTCAATTGCTGCAATATTCGTAATAATTATTGCATTGGCAACCGTTAGCTTCCAGGCAATAAAAGCAGCTGTTGCTAATCCGGTTAAGAGTTTGAGAACGGAGTAGAAGCCCCATTAATTACCCTTTAGGAAGA
>JAICHT010000190.1 GCA_025924755.1 Chitinophagaceae bacterium
GCAGAAGCCGGCAGTAAAGGAATTGTAATTGAAGACCTGCTCATATCCAATGGCATTAATAGCCTTCCTTTATATAAACGAAATAGCGAGTAAGAAGCGCAGCCTATAAAAAAACCCCTGATATTCAGGGGTTTTAAAATTTATTGTGCAAAACTATACCGGGGGCCTCCCTGCACAAACACTGCCAGCATTCGTTGTTTCTGACCGTTTGAAAACATATACATGCAGGCATCATCCGTGTAGTCCATATAGTCCATAGTCATCTCTGTAAGTTTTTGGGTACAAGTGCTGGCCTTCGGAAAAGCCGGGCATCCATAATTGGCGGCGTCTGCCTGCGGCGTGTCGGCTACCAGGTCGTCACCGCAGTTGGCATCACCCCATATATGGCGCAGGTTCATCCAATGCCCTATTTCGTGTGTAGCCGTTCTTCCCTTATCGTATTTAGGTATTAAGGTTCCGGTTCTGCCTAAAGCCGAATATAAAATAACTACGCCATCAGTAGCAGGGTTGCCACCCGGAAATTGTGCATAGCCTAATAAGCTCTGGCCTAAGTTGCAGGACCAGATATTTAAATTATGTGCAGGATCGGTAGGATTGATGCCACCCTGCGAACTTTTCTTCATGGCGTCATTGGCACTCCAGCTTTTTTTGTTGGTAGATTTCCGTACAATATTGGCCAGCTCAAAATGCACGCCTACGCTGGCATCTGCCGTTTTAAAAATAGAAGGAACACTGCTATTATCTTTATTGGTATTGTTGTAGTCTTCATTCAGCACATCAATCTGCGATTGGATTTGAGCGGCGGAAATATTTTCTGCTGCAGTACGGTATAAAACGTTTACTACTACGGGAATAATAACCGAACCATCATTGGCCAACCGGGCAGTAGCATTGCTGGCTATAGCGTTTTGTGTAAAGGCTTCAATGGCATTCATACGCTGCCGCAGCGAAGGATCGGCAGCTAATTGAGCCTGAAGCACATCGTTGGAAGCGCAAGTTCGTTGTGAAATGAAAGGAGCAGTTTCGGAAGTGGTGTTGGTGATAGAAGTAGCGTCATTTTTGTGGCAGCTCACAAAAAATAGCAGCGAAGAAAGCAGTACCGTTACTTTTCTCATGTTAATAGTTTTGGATGGTGATGAATACAATAAAAACCCTATACTTTAAAGTTAAAGAGATTACCGGAAAGCTTAATACAACGGCAAAAAAATGTTTTGAGTATTGTACGCTAAAACCCGGAAGGAGTATCCAGTATTATGCCATTTACAGGAACGTACTATTGCGGCGGCACCCATCGTAAACTTGCTATAAACACGAGTATTAGTATGCGGTGTATTGCGTACAATCCATACGGTGGAATTCAGGCATAACTGCAATTGCACCAGCTAATGCGTTTTATACTTTTATGAAATGATTAATGAGTAAAATTTTCAGGGTTTCTATAAGATTCCGGAACCAATACTTATTACCTATTTCCAAAGTCCTAAACAACCAATTATGCCAGCCATTGTTCTTAATGCCTTTCAACGGATTACTTTTTTTGTAAGCAAATATGAACAAGCCTATATCGGAAAAGCGAAAGCAACTCCTAAAGACCCAAGCAAACAAACCGGGGATGCAGCTTATCTAAAGCTGGATATTGTAAAATGCAAATGCTGTAACTGGCAAGGAAAAAGTTCTGAAACCAAACAAGAGTTCTTATTTCTGCCTTATGCTACAGAGTTAGAGTTATTTTGCCCTAAATGTAACCGTTACTTATGTTTTATATCCGGTAAGGACAACTAACAAAAACGTGCTCTTAATTAGTATCCATACCAGGCAAAAGAACAAAGCCAGATTATAGTTAAAAGGTTCAATCAGCAAGTTGCAGTTCGCTTTCTTCTACCAGCTTCATCACGTCCACATCATTCAGATCGGAGCAGGATTTGCAAAGCTCTATAAATGCTTCCAGGTCGGAAGCACGGATGGCGAATCTCGATAGCTTAAAGGTTTCATATGGAGGGCAGCTTTCATCCAGTGGCTTTTCGTAAAGCGTCACACCTTGTATGCCGCCCTGGTTGGGATGTATATACACATGGGTTATTTTATAACCTTCTTCTTCTTTCACCCATTTTTCCTCCGGAATTTCCTTTGGCCGGTTTTTGTCATCAATGCAAATACAATCAATCATACCTGCAAATTTACAGTTAACTCCTTAACCGTTAAATCAAAATATAAGTTTTGGAGCTGATGCAACGACAGTACAATCAGCGTAATATCATAATTGCCATTTCGATATTCAAAGAGAAATTTATCAGGTTCCTCGCCATGATATAAATACACCAGCGAAAAGTACTCTTTGGTATAGGTACGACGGTTTTGATAGGTTTCATAAGTTACGGCTACATCACTCGATACGGTAAAGCCGCAATACTTTTCCAGTACATCGGTGGTTAGTTGTATGGGTTGAAAAACACTAAGCAGCGAGTCGCTGTTGCCGTTTGAATCTTCTGCTCCCTTTATCAGCGTCCATTCTATAAAATAATCCGGGTGCGGGTGCACTTTATACAATTCTTCAATTCTTACAATTTCCGAACTATCAATAAACTCCACATAATTGCCTATCCGTACTTCATTTGCCTGAATCATTCTTCAATATATTTTAATACCATTTCTTTTTGTAAACACAAAGGGCAGGCAGTAAAAATAGCGTTTCTAAATGTTTCTTTACAAACAAGGCTCTAATTTATTTCGTAAGCATATTGTATTAAATAAGGGTGGTAGTATACCCTAATAAATTTTTGTGCAGCAGTATGAAACCATATTAAGATAATGAAAAGTAGAAATACCCATCTAAAGAAAAAATACTGATGAGATTTGCAATATTGAATGGGATTGCTTAGGTTTACACCAGAGTTAACACTTATAATCCTGATTCCTACCGAAAGGCATTCTCGTTAATCCGGTTCAATTTTAAAGCGATATTGCCATTTTAAATCCAATCTCCGCGGATTGATAGCGCAGCTTTCATTCCAATAGATCCCAATCCTTTAAAAATCATAGCATCCAACTATTCTGTGATTCGTATTCACTTTAAAAACGTACAGCTATGAAACAAAAACAAATTACAAGAGACCACGGTAAAAGCCTTTATGACTGTATTCTTATTCTTTTAGCCCTGTCAGCCGTTTTGTGGTATCTTAAAATCTGACAGTAATTCTCAATTCATCTTTATTAAAATAATTTCAGCGGAGGTAAGTAAGGTTCATTAAGTAACAGTCCTTTGGTGGCTGTTGCTTAATGCCCTGAATAATAATCATACCCCCGTTCTGCCCAGTAGTCTCGCGGCCGGGTGTTGCTGAAGTAAATTGTTCCGATGCGTTTGATATGTTTAATACCGTATTTAACGGGAATGATTAAGCGCAATGGATATCCCTGGTCCATAGGAAGCGGCTTTCCATTCATTTCGTAGGCAAGTATCGTTTGCGTTTGCAGTGCACTGGGCATATCAATGCCTACATAATATTTTTTATCCGGCGTAATCATACCCACAAAGCTGTTAGTAGCTTCTTTATCCAGGTGATAATATTTTAAGAAATCAGAAAATTTCGTACCGCCCCACCAGGTTTTCTGGCTCCAGCCTTCAATGCATTTAAAGTCAAACACCTCATCGGTTTTTGGAAGTTTTTTTATATCATCCATTGAAAAAAAAGCCGTATCACCGTTATCCTTTACTACTCCTAATTTCCAGTTGCCGGCATCAAAATCATTACCCATACCTACATCGCCATTCACTCTTACCTTTTTTGCCGCCGCGGATATGGGATAAGTTTTTACCAGCACATTGGGATTAAAAGAAGCACGAAACAACTTTTCATCTATAGTAAGCCCTTTACGGAGCGGAGACGGAATGCCACTTAAGGTGCCGCTTTCAGCAGGTTGATTTCTGATCCATTTCCACACAAAAATGGCGGCAATAAATAAAAGGATAAATACTGTAAAAGCTATTACTGTTTTTTCGGTAAGTTTCCTTTCGGTGATTATTGTTTCTTTCATAATTATAAGTTAGAGGAAGGTAAATTGGCAGGTGCTTGTACGTCGTTCTCTTCAGCCGGTACTACATCAAAGCCAGTAACCATACTACTGAAATTTCTCCAACCGGCACGGATCACCTGCAATATGTGTACTATAAAAAATAGACAATAACCAATGGTTAATATAAAATGTTCCGACCGTGCCATTTCGTACCCTCCTAGCAGCGATGCCAGCCAGCCAAACTGTACCGGTTTGTAAATAGATAAGCCCGTTAAAACAGAGCCGAAGCCCATTACAATAATAGCAGAATACGAAACGCGTTGCGCCGCATTGTATTTCAACTGTGCAGGAGCTTCTTTTCGCAGGTGCAAATCGTGCAGTACTACCTGCCAGCTTTCTTTAAATGAATTTCTATTTGGTACCAGCAGTCGCCATTCGCCGGAAATAAGGGTATATAAAACATAAAGAAGTCCATTGATAAAAAACAGCCACATAAATACAAAGTGATAGGCCATGCCTTCTGCCAGCCGGAAAGGAATATTGAGGGCTTTATAAAAAGAATCGGGAAAGAATTTTATAAGCTCGCGGCCACCAATCTTGACGCCATAGATATCATTTGCCCAATAAATTAAAAGACCGCTCCATATCATTATTGCTAAAATGGGAAAATTGATCCAATGAAACCACCGCAGCGCCAAAGGGTGTTTCTTAATTATTTTTTTCATGGCAGTTGTTGTGAAATAGCAACGAAGGCATATTAAAGTTACTATTAGTTTTTAAATGCTTCAAGCAGTACAGGGCATGCTTCTTTCTGCAACTTACCCAACCATATTGAATTTTTATTTTCTTAATTAAACTGGTGAAAACTGTTTAAAAGTACAGCTTCTGCAAGTGCTTGTTATTAAACAATGGGTCAATAAAGGAAGGTGTACTTTTACAATACTTTAAGCTTTCCTCTCAATCCTATACTGTGTAGTATTCGTTTATAATCATATAAAAAGTTGTTATGAGAAATTTATCTTTTCACCTCATTGCCTTTCTTGCTGTGTTGAATACCAACTGCGGCATGGCCCAATCTAAGAATAAAAAAAGTACCGATGTGCAGGAGGTCTCCAACAAAAATAATTATCCTATGCAGTTAACCGATGCGCAGTGGAAAGAAAGGTTAACTCCTGCACAATATTACATACTCCGGCAGCAGGGTACAGAGCCGGCCGGCAGTGGAAAGTATAATCATTTTTATAAAAAAGGAACCTATTATTCTGCTGCTACACTGCAACCGGTATTTAGTTCAGAAACCAAGTTCGATTCCGGAACAGGATGGCCAAGTTTTTATGCTCCTATTAGCCCTGATGCCATACGGTTGGTAAAAGATAACAGCTTGGGCATAGAGCGGATAGAAGTAGTGGATAGTAAAAGCGGATCGCACCTGGGACATGTATTTGACGATGGTCCTGCACCTACCGGCAAACGATATTGCCTGGATTCTGATGCATTGATTTTTGTGCCGGAAGGAGGAAAGGCACCGGTGAGCTCCAAACAATAACCATAAAAAATTTATATTATGAAACGGATAGCTGCTGCTATTATTTCTATACTGATGTTTAGCTCATGTGCACAAACTCAAAATAAGAACATTGTCATACCGGTTGCCAGTTCACAAAAGCCATCGGCCAACGAAGCGGTAGCCACTTTTGCAGAAGGTTGTTTTTGGCATGCTGAAATTGTGTTTCAAAGTTTGGAAGGTGTAAGAGATGCCGTTTCGGGATATGCCGGTGGTACTCAAAAAAACCCGGACTATGAAACAGTAAGCACCGGCGAAACAGGTCATGCAGAAAGTGTGCAGGTCTATTATGATCCTAGTAAAATTTCTTATAAAACTTTGGTAGCGGCATTCTTTGCCAGCCAGGATCCGACATCGCTAAACCGCCAGGGGCCGGATGAAGGAACGCAATACCGCTCTATTGCTTTTTACCGCAATGAAAATGAAAAGCAGATTATTGAATCCGAAATAGCAAGAATAAATGCTTCAAAAAAATATAGTAAAAAGGTGGTTACTGAAGTGGTGCCTTTTACAAAGTTTTACCCCGCAGAGGCATATCACCAGGAGTATATATACCATCACCCCGACAATCCTTATGTGCAAAGCGTTTCTATTCCAGACTATTTGGAGTTTAGAAAAGATTTTAAAGCCAGTTATAAACTGTAGATTTTTAGATACTTTAGTACTTCGAACTGCATAACAATATGAAGAAATAACCAGGTTTTTTTTGAATCATATATTCTAAATTCATTTACATACTATACACTTTAAAGACAGCAGGGCTGTCTTTTTTATTGCCCGGAAATGCATGCTGTACAGCTTTCATATAAATTGGAAAACTTTTAAATTTATAGACATAAAAATCGAAAGCAGATTGAACCGGTTAATTCTGATTTCAAACTCAGCAATAAGTATTAAATTAAATTCTACATCAAGTTAGAGAGGCTGTATTTTTTATATAGTAAAATATCTTTTAAATTCTTTAACATTTTTAAAACCTTACTTGTTTCATTTACGTACCTAGTAAAGATTCACACCCTTTTAAAGTAAGGGTAATTCTAAAACTTATCCAGCAACCCTTTTAAGCCGGTATTCATCCCTAAGATTCTGTTCAGGAATTCCAATCTGCTATGCTACCAAAGGTTAATAATCATTAGCCTTTCATTAATTATTTAAACCATTTTAAAATGAAAGCATTTCTAACGAAACCGAAGATGAGATGGCTGTCGCTGGGATCAGCCGCCTTGTTTTCCATCATTCTCATTTCTTCCAGCCACCGCGAGGCACCAATGATTGCTAACGACCCCGAGGCTGACAACACGGATGTGTATGCCTTCAGAAGCCCGGATAACCAAAACACGGTTACCCTTATTGCAGATTACTATCCAGGAGAACTGCCGGATGATGGACCTAATTATCATCACTTTGGCGAAAATGTCCGCTACGAAATTCACGTGGATAATAATATCAAAACCCCTGGTGATGATATTACCTA
>JAICHT010000191.1 GCA_025924755.1 Chitinophagaceae bacterium
ATACGGCTATACATCTGGTAATGTCAACAATGATAAGGATACCGAAGAAGCGGTAACTGGCGAAAGAGCATATGCTTCTGACAGATTAAACAGTGATACCGATAGAACTGATGATACAGACACAGATAGGGAAAACAGGTATACTGACCGGGCTAATATGAATGCAGACCGGAATGACCGCACCAACCGGGATGAATTTGGAAAAGAACGCGAAACTACTTTTCAAAAGGTGGAAGAAAATTTTGAAGTAGGTAAAAAAACAGTACAAACTGGTGGAGTGAGAGTACGCAGCCGTGTTGTAGAACGCCCGGTAGAAGAAAACATCCGTTTGCGTGAAGAGCACGTAAGTGTAGAACGCAACCCGGTAGACCGGCCGCTGAAAGACGATGAGATGGCAAATTTCAAAGAGGGAGATGTGGAATTAATAGAACGTGCCGAAGTGCCTGTAGTAAATAAGCAAGCACGGGTGGTAGAAGAAGTAAGAGTAGGCAAAGAAGTAAACGAACGAAATGAAACTGTTCGGGATACGGTTCGCAATACAGAAATAGATGTGGATAAATTAGGTAAGGATGATGTTCGCAGAGATGTAAGCGATGTTAAAGATGACATTAAAAACAGGGAATGGAGAAATGATAATGACAGGCCTAATACCACTCTTGAAAATTTAAGAGAAGACGTAGATGATACTACAAGAAAAGATATATAAGAATATTAGATAAGTATATGACAAATGACGGCTTTTATAGCCGTCATTTTTTTTGTTGGGCCGATTTTATAAAGTACAAAGAAACATTTTCAATGTTTCAGTTTATGATAGATAAAACCAGGGATTGCAGCTTTGTGTAAAACAAAAAAACGAAGTAATACAGCCACTTGATAGCTTACCCGCTCGGCTCACAATGCTTACCTTTACAGATATAACTTAAAGAAATGGATGTTAAAAACAATATACTGGAAACCATCGGCAATACTCCCATGGTTCGGCTGAATGTCATTACAAAATCGTTACCATGTGAGGTATATGCAAAAGTGGAATATTTCAACCCTGGAAATTCTACCAAAGACCGTATGGCTTTGAAGATGATAGAGGTGGCAGAGCAGGAAGGAAAACTAAAACCCGGAGGAACTATCATAGAATGCACATCTGGTAATACGGGTATGGGACTGGCAATGGCTGCCATTGTAAAAGGATATAAATGCATATTTGCTACTACGGATAAACAATCACAATCAAAAGCAGATATATTACGGGCATTAGGTGCCGAAGTGATTATTTGTCCTACAAATGTAGAGCCCGACGATCCCCGCAGTTACTATTCGGTAGCTGCCCGTTTAAATCGCGAAATTCCAAATTCTTTTTTTCCAAATCAATACGATAACCTGGCCAACCGCCTGGCACATTACGAAACTACCGGGCCTGAAATCTGGAATCAAACCGACGGGAAAGTTACGCACCTGGTGGTTACGGCCGGCACTGGTGGCACAGTTACAGGAACCGCCATGTATCTGAAAGAAAAAAATCCGGATATACAAATATGGGCTATTGATGTATACGGTTCGCTGCTTACTAAGTTCTTCCGCACCGGCGAGGTAGATATGAACGAAGTGCATCCTTATATATCGGAGGGTTTCGGCGAAGACTTTGTGCCCAGGAATTATGATATGAGTGTGATAGATTATTTTGAACAGGTGACGGATAAAGATGGTGCAATTATGGCGCGACGGATGGCCAAGGAAGAGGGATTATTTTGTGGCTATAGTTCGGGAAGTTGCCTACAGGGTTTACTGCAGTTAAAAGACAAATTGAAAAAAGGTGATATGGTGGTAGTGCTGCTGTGCGATCATGGCAGCCGATATGTAAGCAAAATTTATAATGATCAATGGATGGCAGAACGCGGCTTTTTTGATGTAAAAACATTTAAAGATGTAATAAACACCCGCGGCCATCAACCATTAATTACTATAGAGCCGACACAATCAGTATCCGAAGCGGTAGATTTAATGAAGGAATACGATATTGAACACATTCCGGTAGTAAAGGAAGGAGCTATTATTGGCTCCATCAGTGAAGGCGGTTTGTTTCAAAAAGTATTTAGCAATCCGGAAATTAAAACAGCAAAAATTGAGCATGTGATGGAAAAGAACTTTCCAATAGTAACCTTTGAAACACCCGTTGAAAAACTAAGCACCTTAATTAATAAAGAAAATGGCGCTGTGTTAGCAAAAGATGAAAGCGGCCGCTACCATATTGTCACCAAGTATGATGTGATACAGGCACTGGCATAACAATAACTTTTATAAATTTCAGTTTGATGTTTAGTTTGCAAACCCTTCTTGTAAGATAGCCATATTAAAACATTGGTAGCAGTTTTAGTTACAGCAAAGCTGGTTCTGGCTTCGTAGTTTTCCTAGTATGACAATCGTTTGATTGTAGCCTTTTTTACTAATATACCATAGCATAACCGTAAATACCATATCAAAAATTTAGGGCATTAATCCAATAGAAATATAACCTTGCAATTATTAAATTTGTTGAACTCAGTATTTATTCCAGAAAAACCAACGACGAATTAGTAAGTGCCCCGTTTTTAAAATCTTTTGAAATCATCCCATCCTTTGAAAAACTTTATGGCTGAAGAAACATAGCAATATATCTTGCACAAAAAATGCCTCAGTTTACAGATCAGTTAGGCAGAAATATTGACATCTCTATAAATCCGCAACGCATTATATCGCTAGTGCCATCTCAAACAGAACTGCTTTATGATTTAGGATTGGATCAGGAAGTGGTTGGCATCACCAAATTCTGTATACATCCACAAAATTGGTATCATACCAAAGCCAGGGTTGGTGGCACCAAACAATTGGATATCGAAAGAATAAAAGACCTGCAACCCGATTTAATTATTGCCAATAAGGAAGAAAATACAAAAGAGCAAATAGAAGAACTATGCAGGTATTTTCCAGTATGGATAAGCGATATTGCCAATTTGTCAAATGCGATGGAAATGATATATAGTATCGGGCAAATAGTATCGAAAGAAAAAGTTGCAGCATCGCTTGTTCTTACTATTGAGTCAAAATTCCAGAGCCTTATGACACATGATACAAGGCTTTCAGCGGCTTATCTTATTTGGCGTAACCCATATATGACAGTAGGCGGCGATACTTTTATTAACGATATGCTTCGCCTGGCAGGTTTCGAAAATATTTTCAAAGAGCATTTGCGATATCCCGGGATTACAATTCAGCAATTGAAGGAAAGTAACTGCCAAACAATATTGCTTTCATCGGAGCCATATCCTTTTAAAGAAAAACATATCACTGAGTTGCAGCACCATTTGCCCAATACCAAAATCATATTAGTTGATGGCGAAATGTTTAGCTGGTATGGAAGCCGGTTGCAATATGCGCCAGATTACTTTAAAGCATTGTGGCTACAAATAAACAGGTAAGTGTTACTTTTAAGATATGCAGGAAGCGGATAAGCCATCACGAAAAAAAATTTTCTTTCCGGTAAATACGGAACTGCGCGCCTATTTAAAAACACATGGCCGCGATATGGCCTTGCCGCTTGCTTATAACGACCTTTTAAATATCAGTTATTCCATTCCGCTCAAGGACAAACACGGTAACGATACACTTTGGGAGAAAGCATTGTATGAAATGCGGGATTGGGAATACCTGCGGGAAGGCCTGATAAATCTATATGCCATTTTAAAAACGGAAGGCGATTTTACGTTTACAAAACAACTGGATGTAGCGCGGATTGACTACTGTACCTTTGGCAACTCCCACCCTTTTCGCATCCGTATTGTAAACCGGTTTAATGACAACTACGATCATTATTACATAAAAAAAGAAGACGCCTCAAGAGTATACGGGCTGGAACTGGAACACATTTTATCGCCCAACCGCATGACGTTTTTAACCGGTAAAAATACGCTGGTAGAAGAACATGTACCTGGTTTGCCCGGCGATGTATTTATACAAAACCATTTGCACTTGCCTGAAACCAATAAAATACGCCTGGCAAAAGAATTTGTAAAATTTAATGAACGTTGTTTTGTGCGCCTGCTGGGCGATATGCGCAGCTACAACTTTGTGGTAAACGTTACCCCGGATATAGAAGATTATCAATACCGCATCCGGGCTATTGACTTCGATCAGCAGTCGTATGAAGGTAGAAAGAATTTATACCTGCCACAGTTTTTTAAAGAAAACAATGCCATGGTGCAGCTAGCACTGAAACACTTAAACAATGACTCCATACTCCAATACCAGGCTGAAGAACGGACCTTGATGACGTATCGTTTAATTGCATCACGTTACCGCATTATGGACCTCTTAAACATTATGACGAAAGACACCATATCCACACCCCAAAAAACACTTCAATTGAAAAATGAATTGGACGCTCATTTTGGTGGCTATACATCATTTAGAAAATGCACTTCTATGGGAGCAATCGTAAAGACGAATTTAAAAAAATCTTTACAGAAAAATTTATTGCTGATTCCAAAAATACAAAGCCGTTTTGGCGATTAATAAACCCTTATTTTTCTACAGCAATCATATCTCAGTTTAAAAAGATAAACAAGCCGTATCTTCGCGGCTCAATTAAAACGTTCCTTTTGTATCAGGAGCAGAAATTTATTACCAGATCCCAAGGATTTTAAAATATGAAAAAATACAAATCGGGTGTGCTTTTTGGCGAAGAACTGGAAGCACTTTACAACGACGCTAAAGAAAATGAATTTGCAATACCAGCAATCAACTGTATTAACACCAGTACTATCAATGCCACGCTGGAAGCAGCAGCAAAGGTAAACTCGCCTGTTATCATTCAGTTCTCTAATGGCGGTGCTCAGTTTATTGCAGGTAAGGGCATGCCTAATGATAAGATGCAAGCCAATATTTCCGGCGCCATTGCCGGTGCCATGCATATACATAATGTTGCCAAATATTATGATGTTCCGGTAATTGTTCATACCGATCATGCAGCTAAAAAATGGTTGCCGTGGATCAGTGCTTTAATTGATGCCGGTGAACAATATAAAAAAGAAAAAGGCTTACCGCTTTTCAGTTCGCATATGCTGGATCTATCGGAAGAGCCAATCGAAGAAAACATTGAAACTTCAGTAGAATTTTTTAAACGTATGCAACCGCTGGGCATGAGCATTGAGATAGAGTTGGGCGTTACCGGCGGCGAAGAAGACGGCGTGGATAACAGCGGTGTTGAAAACGATAAATTATATACACAGCCGCAGCATGTAGCATATGCGTATGAAGAACTGGGTAAGGTGGGAAAATTGTTTACAGTGGCAGCAGCTTTTGGTAATGTGCATGGGGTGTACAGCCCTGGAAACGTGGAACTACGGCCTGTGATATTAAAAAACAGCCAGGATTATATTCAGGAGCATTTTCATACCAAACCCAAGCCGGTGTACTTTGTATTCCATGGTGGTAGCGGTTCTCCACAAAATCAAATTCGTGAAGCCATTGGATACGGCGCTATAAAAATGAACCTGGATACCGATATGCAATGGGCTTTTTGGGAAGGGGTATTGCTAAACTATAAGAAAAGTGAACCCTACCTGCAGGCGCAATTAGGCAACCCGGAAGGAAATGAAAAACCCAATAAAAAATATTACGATCCACGTGTATGGTTGCGCAAAGGCGAAGAAAGTTTTGTAAACCGGTTACAAACGGCCTTCGAAGATTTGAATTGCATCAACCGGAATGCATAATACCTGATTTATTTCCTAATAGTGTAATAAATCCTTTTGATGTTTTAAGATATGAGTAAAAAGTCCGTCGTCTGTATAAACGACGGACTTTTCATTACTGGCCACCGTGTCGCTTTTGTGCACTTTTTGGATAAGGCGCTTCAGCACCATTTATAGCAGTTGCCTGCTGACCGGTAGGAGTCGCCAACTGGCCCGTTTTTGGAGACACATACATTTTCCGTTGATTCAGCTTCAACATTTTTTGATTTTTAGTCATAGGGCCTTTTTTACTTACATTGTCCCCTGCCCGGTGACTGCTACCAATACCCACCCCATCGGCAGTTTGCGCTTCCACCGCTCCGGTTATACCCAATAGTATAACTGCTGACATAATGATCTTTTTCATATTGTATGTTTTTATTTTTTATAAGTATACCATATTGGCTACAAAAAAATTGCCACGTTACACCTAATGGCTTCATCAGCACTGGTAAACTGTATATAAAAAATTATAAAGTTTTGACACAGTTCATCAGTATGTAGTAATAAACTACCCGGTTATAAAGGTTTTTATTAACCCTTCGGCAAAAGATGTGGGATGGTAGGCTAAGTAATTTTGAGCTTTAGTAATATCAAATAGGGTTGCCGACGGTCTCCTGGCGGGCTGCTGAAAAGTGGCTGCTGTTACCGGCGTAATTAAATTTTCATCCAACCCTAAATGCACTGCCACTGCAACGGCTATATCATACGGTGATAAAATATCGCTACCAGCTATATGGTAAGTACCTGCAGCTTTACCTTCAATAATTTCTACAATAGCACCGGCAACATCTTCTACGTAGGTGGGTGTACGATACTGATCTGTAAAAATGCGAAGCCCGTCGCCCCGCTTTAAAGCAGCCGCCACAGTAGTTAACAGGTTTTGGCGTCCGGTAGCAGGATAACCATATATTAAAACCGGGCGTACAATGCTCCATAAAAATGGGTATGCTTTTACAGCTGCTTCTGCCATGCATTTGGTTTCACCGTAATAGTTTACCGGGCCGGTCTCATCTTCTTCCATATAGGTCTTAGCTTCACCGCTAAAAACAAAATCGGAAGAAAGAAAAATAAAAAAGCTTTTAAAAGTAGTTGCATGTTTCAATAAAAGCTCGGTTCCTTTTACATTTATTTCATACGCCATTTCCTTATATAAATCGCAATCATCCGGTTTTGATATTGCCCCGGCATGCACCACTATACTGGGTTGGTATTGCTGAAGAACAGACTTTACATCTTCTTCCACGGTAAA
>JAICHT010000192.1 GCA_025924755.1 Chitinophagaceae bacterium
AAATACAAGACCCATTTTTGGACGGGTTGCATTTGACAATTTAGGTTCGCAGAAAGTTTTAGAAAAATGTGGTTTTGTAAAAATCGGCACAGACAAAGGTTTTGCAAATGCACGACAAGCGGAAATAGAAGAATTTATTTACAAGCTGACATAGGAATTAACAAAACAACGAACCGCCGACAAAAGTATTTGCAATAGTATAGCTGACGGAATAAACCATAACTGCAAATCATTTATCGCTTTTGTTCCGAACCATTACCTGCTATTGCAGCTAATAGTATAGGATAAGCAATAACAGGTATTTAATTGTGTTGCTATAATCAACTTTTTAGGACACTTTTACACTTCATAAAACTTCAGAATAGGTATAGCACTGGAGTATTTTATTAAATAAATATGAAAACAATATTTGACAAAGCAACAAGAGATGAATTGATCAATCGAATTCATACACTTAACGAAGGCAGCACGGCGCAATGGGGCAAAATGAACGTTTACCAAATGGTAAAACATTGTACGCTTTGTGAAGAAATGTATTTAGGAAAGAAAAAGTATAAACGGGCATTCATTGGCCGTTTGTTTGGTAAAATTGGATTGAGAAATTTATTAAAAGATGAAAGTTCTTTAAAGCCGAATTCTCCCACAAGTGCAGCATTTATAATAAAAGAAAACGATGGAGATTTAGCGTCTGAAAAAACGAAATGGATCTCTTTGATAGAAGAATATGCAACCTATTCAAATACTGATTTTATACATTGGTTTTTTGGGAAAATGACCAAAGAGCAAGTTGGTTATTTTGTGTTTAAACATACCGACCACCACCTTAGGCAGTTTAATAGTTAATAGAAGTGAATAAATAGACAAAGCGATTAATACCAGTTGATAAAATATCGACTTTGTGTTCAAGTGATGAGACTGGAAGAGCAGTAACAATCAACTAAAGTGGCTATGCTTTATTATTCCAAACGCTGGACCATATGCGGAAGTTGAAAACAGTACATGCTCTGAAAAAAGCATTAATTAATATTGAATGTGAAAACAGTTAGCTAAATAAAAAGCGATGCATGAAGATTTTATAACTGATAAAACGTACGATGGGATTGACTTTAAAGAAAGCAGCTTGAAAAAAGGCGAATATGAAAACTGCACCTTTAAAAATTGCGACTTTTCTAATACCGACCTTTCTGATATGGAGTTTGCGGAATGTGAGTTTGCCAGTTGTAATTTAAGTGTAGCGAAGCTGGCAAAGACGACGTTTCGGGATACGGTTTTTAAAGGGTGCAAAATGCTGGGACTTCAATTTAGCGACTGCAACCAATTTGGACTTTCATTCAGCTTTGAAAATTGCTTCCTTAACCATTCTTCGTTCTACCAGGCAAAAATCAAAAAAACCATTTTCAGAAATTCGCAACTCCAGGAAACCGATTTTACAGAATGTGATGTAAGCGGTGCTGTTTTTGATAACTGCGACCTGGCGGGAGCCACATTCGAAAATACAATTCTTGAAAAAGCAGACTTCCGCACAGCTTATAACTACGCTATCAACCCGGAAATCAATAAAATCAAAAAAGCTAAGTTTTCTTTACCAGCAGTAGTAGGGCTATTGGATAAATACGACATTGAAATCAGCGACGCAAAATAATAGTCAATCGTTTTGAACTGGTAATTTTTAATATGAATATATCATAAAGGAAAAGCTCCTCCGGATTTTATCCTCTTTCATGCACCCTTAGCCACCGCTCCGGAATTTCGTTGCTGCTGGCCAGTAAATAATCGTTTTGCGAGCAGGCCATAAAACTTTTATCCGGAAGTTGCATCCACCACCGGCCCGTTTTTTTGCTTTGTAAAAACACCGTATCTATTTCTGCAAACACCGTATGATATTCGTTAAACGATTCCCTTTCCGTAAGCGCAGCTTCGCGGTTGCCCCTGCTTTTACCATCCATCAAATACCAAAGCATCTGGCTGATTTGTTTGGCAGTTAAGGCCTCTTTATCTTTTTCAGGTTGGTAGCCATAGATGCCGATGCTTTGCATGGAGGCGCTCATGCCGGCATACTGCAGTAAGGTACAGGCTTCTTCTCCGGTTAATCCATTAGGCGTTACCGTATTAGCTGGTGCATAGGCGTTGGCGATAGCGGTAATATCAAACGACAGTAAATGGCTGTTGCGCAGTACCGGTTCCATTTCTTCAATATGCTCTTTTACCTTACCTACCCTAAAGCAATCAAAACGCAGCTTGTCCATGGTTTCCAGCATGCGGGGATGCACAAAATAACTTTGAAACGCCAGGTGGTTGTAATGCTTCATATAATTGGGTTCGGCCGTAAGCATTTCCATTAAAAAATTATCGCTGCGCAGCGGCGAGTCAATATTAATATCAATCACAGCATCGATACCCGCGGCGTCAATGAGCCTGCTGTAATCGGCAAATGCATAATACTGCGCCAGTGTAATATCGTGCGATCCGCCCAATACTACTACTGTTTTACCTGCGGTTGTCAGTTCGTGCAGCACAATTTTTAAGGCGGCATAACTATCGGTGATACTATTGCCGGTTTTTACGTTACCTACATCTGCCAGCTTCACATCCTGGTGCCAGTAATATAAATTATAAAAGGCTGACCTTATAGCATCTGCGGCGGTACTTTCCTGCAGGGATCCAGAGCCTCTTTGCTCATTGCAGCCCACCAGCACTATATGCGCGGCTGCTATATCCGGAAACTGTTCTTCCGTATGCACGCTTATTAATTTACCTAACTGCCCTTCGTTATATCCTTCGTCGTTCGATATGCGGTGTAGATCTACCGGTATCAAAAAATCACTGATATTCAAATAATCCGACATGCCCCAAATTTTGGCAAACTTATAGAAAGTTAGAGGTTATATGATTGAAGTTTTTTGTTCATCCTTTTATACTCCGGCTTAACAGATTCATAATTTTTATGACGCCAATTATCTGAAATATATCTTTGTGGCATGGAAGGAGTATTGCAGCAAATTGAAGCCTATCGTTCAGAAATAAATGCGTTCCCTGTTACCAATGCAGCGCAGCTGGAAGAATACCGCATTAAATTTTTAGGCACCAAAGGAGTAGTAAAGAGCTTGTTTGGCGAAATGAGGAACGTGCCTGCAGATCAAAAAAAGGAATTTGGACTGGTACTGAACGATTTTAAACAATTTGCCGAAGCGAAATACGAAACTGCCAAGGAAACCGCCACGCACAGCCAGACATCAGCCGCCAACGATATGGATTTATCGCTGCCCGGCGACCCGGTGCAAATCGGTTCTCGTCATCCTATTACTTTGGTACGTAACCGCATTATCGATATTTTTCACCGCCTGGGTTTTGCGGTAGCTGATGGCCCGGAAATAGAAGACGACTGGCACAACTTTACGGCACTGAACCTGCCGGAAAACCATCCGGCCCGCGATATGCAGGATACATTTTACATCCATCAAAATCCCGACTGGCTGTTGCGTACGCATACCAGCAATGTGCAAACCCGCGAAATGGAAAAAGGCAACTTGCCCATTCGTATTATTTGCCCGGGACGCGTATATCGCAACGAAACCATCTCTGCACGGGCACATTGCTTTTTTCACCAGGTAGAAGGCTTGTATATTGATACCGACGTCAGCTTTGCCGACCTTAAACAAACCTTGTATTTTTTTGTGCAGGAAATGTTTGGCAAAGACACACAGGTGCGGTTCCGGCCTTCTTATTTTCCGTTTACCGAGCCAAGTGCCGAAATGGATGTAACCTGCACTATCTGTGGCGGCAGTGGCTGTTCGCTCTGCAAGCACACGGGCTGGGTGGAGATTTTAGGTTGCGGCATGGTGCATCCCAGCGTACTGGAAAACTGCGGTATTGATAGTAACCAATATACCGGCTTTGCATTTGGTATGGGTGTAGAACGCATCACGCAGGTAAAATACAATGTAAACGATTTGCGGCTCTATTCACAAAACGACATCCGTTTTTTAAAACAGTTTAGCAGCGCTGTATAACTAATAGGTTTAAGTAGTAACTTTTTACTTTGGTACTAAGCTTCCGTACTGCTATATTGGCTTGGTGGCGTCGCACACTTATACTGCATCCATGCTGGCATCTGTCCATCATCAGCCAATTTCCGACTCCGAAGCTGCTGTAGGAAAATTATCCTGCGAGCCGGGATTGTCAATATCCAGCTGCGGCGCTCCTTTAGGTGGCTTCTCATATCCGGCGCTTTTCTTTTGCTGAAAAACCAATATAGCAGCCGCTGCACCCGCTACTAATGCACTGCCCAATCCAAACAGCCATTTATTTGTAAGTTTCATAAAAAATTATTTAGGTATAAAATCAGGATGCTAAAGCGTCACTATCGTAAATTAAAAATGATAGCGCAACTTCCATACTGCTCTATCTTTAATATGGCAAATTTTATACCTGAGCATTAATTTTAGTATCTAAATATTTGTATGGATATACATACTGTTTGTGTTTGCGGGGCTGGTACAATGGGCAGTGGTATTGCACAACTGGCAGCCACAGCCGGATATCATACTGTTTTATACGAGGTAAATGAACCTATACTTGCCAACGCAAAACAAAAAATTTCCGGCGGCCTGCAAAAGCTGGTAGATAAACAAAAAATCACACCTTCTGATAAAGAAAATATTCTGCAACGCATGGTATATACGGCTGATATTCAGCAATGCACGGCAGATATACTTATTGAAGCTATTATTGAAAAGCCTGAAGCAAAGATTTTACTCTTTAATCAACTGGCAGAAATTAATAGTGCTCAAACTGTTTTTGCCTCCAATACATCGGCTTTATCCCTTACCCATATAGCGCAGCAAATAATACATCCGGAGCGGGTAATAGGGCTCCATTTTTTTAATCCTGCACCGGTTATGAAATTGGTAGAAGTAGTAAGCACTCCGTTTACAAATGATAGTACCCGAAATACTACTATTGCTCTTGCCAAAAACCTTGGTAAACAACCCGTGGTGTGTAAAGATGCGCCTGGATTTATAGTAAACCGGGTGGCCCGTCCTTTTTATATTGAAGCCTTACGACTGGCAGAAGAAGGCGTTGCCAGCTTCGAAACTATTGATACCTTATTAGAGTCGAAAGGATTTAAAATGGGACCTTTTAAGCTTATGGATTTAATAGGTAATGATATTAATTATGCCGTGAGTTGTTCGGTATATGAGCAATTAAATCAGCCACAGCGTTTAAAACCCTCAAGGCTTCAAAAAGAAAAAGTAGACCAAAATCAATTGGGTAAAAAAACCGGAAAGGGTTACTATACCTATCAATAGCGGTTGGCGATTTTTTATGCCCTACTTTTGAGCTTATATCATATATCGAAAATGGTTTTAGTTACCGGCGGCACAGGCTTTATAGGTGCGTACATTATTAAAAACTTAATAGAAAAAGGCCTCGCCGTCCGTGCCATCCGCCGTACTGCTTCCCTTCCTTTTTTTATATCAAAAGAAGTGCTTGATAAGGTAGAATGGGTAGAAGGCGATGTACTGGATGTAGTGGCGCTTGCCGATGCCATGCAGGGCACAGAAGCGGTCGTTCATGCAGCAGCAATGGTTTCATTTAACAGCAACGACCGCAGCCTTATGTACAAAGTAAATATTGAAGGCACGGCCAATGTAGTAAACGCTGCTATTGAAAATAATATTCAGCGGCTGGTGCATATCAGTTCGGTGGCGGCACTGGGGCGCAACACAAAACCCGGAATAATATCGGAGCAGCAAAAGTGGGCAGAGGGTAAAGGCAATACGCATTATGCTATAACGAAGCATCAGGCGGAACTGGAAGTATGGCGTGGCTTTTCGGAAGGGCTTCATGGAGTGATCGTCAACCCTGCAACTATATTAGGCTATGGCAACTGGCACAGTTCCAGCGGTGCTATTTTTAAAAATGTATATAAAGGATTTCCATGGTATACCAAAGGCATCAATGGTTTTGTAGGTGTGGAAGATGTAGCGGAAGCCACCGTGCAATTGCTGCAAACTGATATTACGGAGGAGCGCTTTATTGTGAATGCTGAAAATGTTTCATTTCAATATGTTTTTAACACCATAGCAGATAATTTTGGAAAACGCAGGCCTTACCGGAATGCTACCCCCTTTTTAGGCGAAGTGGCCTGGCGGATGGAAGCGCTAAAATATTTCTTCAGCCGGCAGCAGCCGCTGCTTACTAAAGAAACAGCAAGAGTAGCGCATAGTAATACAGAATTTGACAATTCGGCTTTATTAAAAGCCCTGCCTCATTTTTCTTATACACCTTTAGATGAAGTAATAAAAGCTGCTTGTATAAAATACAGCGAAGCACTAAAAAGCGGTATCCTTACGTTATAGATATTTTATTAAGGATAATGTGTGAATGAATCTGTGAAGACCATTACCAGTTCAAATAATTTATCTTATTCTAAATCTTATGAAAATGGCCCGTCTTTGTTTTACCGTTTGTAGTTTATTATTGTCCGTTCTTTGTTTTGCGCAAGCTACTATTAGCGGGCAGGTAGTAGATGCCGATACCAAACTGCCATTGGAAGGCGCCTCTGTATTTGCACAAAACACTACCAAAGGTGTTATTACCAACAAAGAAGGGCATTACGAAATACAATTATCCAAAGGCGGATATGATTTAATTATTTCTTATACCGGGTATACCAGCAATACTACTACTGTAGAAGCTAACGAAGACAAGCAGGTGAACGTAGAGTTGAAAAAAGAAGATAAAAGCATGAGCGAAGTGGTGATTACAGCCAGTAATGAAGTGGCGGATGGATGGGACAAATACGGAACATTTTTCATAAGCCATTTTATTGGTGCTACGCCGCTGTCAGCAAACTGCACACTTCAAAATCCCCAGGCTTTAAAATTTTACTATTACAAGCGGTCTGATAAATTGAAAGTGCTGGCTACAGAGCCATTGCAAATAACCAACCAGTCGCTTGGATATACCCTGCGTTACGAACTGG
>JAICHT010000193.1 GCA_025924755.1 Chitinophagaceae bacterium
AATCAATCCCATTCCGCCGGCCCGTTTATTAATAATAGCAGTTAATAGGACTTCCCTCAAATCCGATTCGCCTGCTGAAACCCCTCCAGAATTAAAGAGTCCGATTCGTCAATTGTAGCAAATTAAAACCTGGTATCGGCATAGGTCAATAGGATGGTCTGTAGAAAGTTCCGTGTACATGCGCTCGTCTAATTTACCATAACTGCTTCCTCCCATATTCAGGGCTTTAAAGCCGCCGTTCAGCTCCGGCAGTTTTTGCTTAATAATATCAGCTTGAATGGTTACTCCTAAATGGTTAGCCTGACCCGTTAGGTCTGCTGCTACATGGTAATCTTTGCCGTCTTTCTTAAAAGCATTATTGCGGAGATAACACCATAATACAGTTGCCATTCCCAGGTTATGGGCTTCTTCAAAAGCCTTTGCCACTTCTACAATTTGCCGTCCCGATTCAGGAGAACCAAAATAAACAGTAGCGCCAACAGCAGCAGCACCTAAGTTCCATGCATCCCTCACTGACCCAAACATAATTTGGTCATACTTGTTTGGATAAGTTAACAGCTCATTATGGTTGATCTTTACAATAAAAGGTATTTTATGCGCATACTTCCGGGCTATTATTGCCAGACCTCCCAAGGTGGTAGCCACTGCATTACACCCACCTTCTATTGCCAGCTTTATAATGTTTTCAGGGTCAAAGTACACTGGGTTAGGAGCAAAAGAAGCACCGGCACTATGTTCTATTCCCTGGTCAACCGGTAGAATGGAAATATAACCGGTACCCGCTAGCCTACCATGATTAAAAATAGAGGCAAGGTTTCGTAAGGTTGGTATATTCCTATTGGACAGGGAGCATATTTCATCTATAAAGTGAGGAGAAGGAAGATGTAATACATCTTTTGTAATGGCAGTACAGGTATGGGATAAGAGATTTTCCTTTTCCCTTCCTATGATATCAACTATGTTTTCGTATGTCATAGCTGTTTAATAATATTTAGTGTGAGCAATAATTTAAAGGCAAATCGCGGTATAAACACAAGCTACTGCACAAATGGTTATAATATGAGTTCTGGTATCTTTTCCAGATTTACTACACGCTTTGATTTTTTTATTTCCATTATGGTAACAACAAAGCCTGAGATGCCAAGTCCGATGTCCTCCTGAATGCCCAGTGAAAACGCAGCAGCAGAACCAATAATAGACCACAAAAAAGGGATGATTAAAATAAGAAAAGGAGGTCTCCACTTTGTCCATAGCAGCATGCCCAAAGTAAAAATAGTAGTAGGACAAGGAAGGCCAAAAGTAGGAGAATAAGGATAAACGTGGCCTTGTAAGTAACCAAAAAGAGGGTATACAAATAAGGCATACACCATCAAGATCAGGCCTGTTATTCCATAGCTGTTCATTTCAAATTCAAAAGAAAATTTCTTTTGAAAAACACCAATAATTATAAATAAGATTCCCTGAACAAAAAACAAACTACCAAAAATATATGCAGCTTTATTGATAGAAGAAAAAAAGGTAAAATGATAAGCAATACCCATCCATAGCCAAAAGAAAGAAAGGATGTAAGTGATTGTCTTAGCAGAAGCAGTCTTTCTCCTAATGGCAAGGAAAATGGCTGCAACTGCAAGTGAGTAAAATAATACATGCAAAGGCCAAACAGCAAGGTTATACCTTTTGAAAACCTCGAAAAATTGTTCTTCTGTAAATGGCATTTCCCTTTTGTTTTAAACTATACAAATATGTTATAATTAAAGCCATAAATAAATGATAGCGGTCATTAAGGAAAATGATGCTGGTTATTTAAAAAAGGGTAAACACAGCTATATGCTTGAATATGATACCAATCAGCAAAAGGTTTGATAGCAATCATAGTAATGGTGCAACATCAAAGGCTAACTTGTTGAAAAAATAATATGGAACCTTTTATAAAGAAATTCAAAGAAATCCATATCGATGATATAGCCGCCGTTGGTGGAAAAAACTCGTCTTTGGGAGAGATGCTAACACGGCTATCTTCCAAAGGTATTAACGTGCCGGACGGTTTTGCCACGACAGCTTTCGCTTTCTGGACTTTTCTTGATTACAATAATTAATGGGAGCCATTAAAAGAGCTGCTTCACCAGTTAGATCATAAAGATTTTACCAACTTAAAAGAAACAGGCAAAAAGGCACGGACACTAATGCTGAATGCCCATATGCCTGAAGTAATATCCAGCGAGATCAGTAAGGCATATAAAGAACTGTGTGGAGGCGAATATTTTGAAGTAGCGGTTAGAAGCAGTGCTACAGCAGAGGATCTGCCGCAGGCAAGTTTTGCAGGACAGCACGAATCTTTTTTAAATATAAAAGGGGAAAAAGAACTATTGAGCGCCGTACAAAAATGTTTTGCATCATTATACACAGACAGAGCTATAAAATACAGGGAAGACAATGGTTTTGCCCATGAAAAAGTGGCCCTTTCTGTTGGTATACAAAAGATGGTTCGCTCTGATAAGGCTTGTTCGGGTGTAGGATTTACGCTGGAGCCGGAATCAGGTTTCCGCAATGTCATTCATTTAAGTGGCGTATGGGGTTTAGGAGAAAATATTGTGCAGGGAGAAGTTACTCCCGATGAATTTTTTGTTTTTAAACCAACGCTTATTAAAGGTAAAAACGCTATCATTCAAAAGAAACTGGGAGCAAAAGAAAAGACAATGATCTATGCTGATCAGGGAAACGATCAGACTTCTACTATCAATATCTATACACCCGAAGAAAAAAGGATGCAATTTGTTTTGAATGATGAGGAGATTAAAAAACTTTCCCAATGGGCATTAATAATTGAGCAACACTACGATAAACCTATGGATATAGAATGGGCAAAGGATGGCAATAGTGGTGAAATCTATATTATACAGGCAAGGCCTGAAACAGTACATTCCCAAAAGAATCCTTTTATCATACATGAATATCAATTACAGGAAAAAGGAGAAGTGCTCGCTACTGGAAATGCTATTGGAAGTAAAGTGGCAGCAGGAGTTGCAAGGATTTTACAATCGCCAAAGGAAGCAGACAAACTCCAGCAAGGCGAAATCATTATTACGGATATTACTACTCCGGATTGGGATCCTGTTCTAAAAAAAGCGGCTGCTATTGTTACCAACAAAGGCGGCCGTACCAGTCACGCTTCTATTGTTGCGAGAGAATTAGGCGTACCAGCTATTGTAGGTTGCAGCAATGCCACGGAAAAAATAAAAGATGGAGAAGTAATAACAGTATCCTGCTGCGAAGGAGAAGTTGGATCTGTATACAAAGGCGCATTAAAGTTCAAAGAGACTGAACACGATTTTTCGCAAACAAGAAAGCCCGAAACTACAGAGGCTATGCTTATCTTGGGAGATCCCGATCAGGCATTTAAACTTTCTTTTTATCCTAATAGCGGTGTGGGTTTATTACGTATGGAATTTATCATCACGCATTTTATACAGGTTCATCCTATGGCATTGGTAAAATTCAATGAGCTGAAAGATGAAGAAGCCAAGAAAAAGATTGATGAACTTACGCATCATTATCCAAACAAAGAACAATACTTTATTGAAAAACTGGCGGAAGGTGTAGCAACAATTGCTGCTGCTTTTTATCCCAAAGATGTTATTGTACGGATGAGTGATTTTAAAACAAACGAGTATGCTAACCTGATTGGAGGAAAAGGTTTTGAACCACATGAAGAAAATCCAATGTTAGGTTTTAGAGGTGCTTCACGCTACTATAACGACCTATATAAAGAGGGTTTTAGATTGGAATGTGAAGCCATTAAAAAGGTAAGGGAAGAAATGGGTTTAACCAATGTAAAAGTGATGATTCCTTTCTGCCGTACAGTAGAGGAAGGGAAAAAAGTAATTGAGGTGATGACTCAAAATGGATTAGACCGCAAGACAGATAAAACGCTCCATATCTACATGATGGCTGAAATACCAAGCAATGTCTTATTGGCAGAAGAGTTTGCAAAATTATTTGATGGGTTTTCCATCGGCTCCAATGATTTGACCCAATTAACTTTAGGTATTGACAGGGATTCTACTATCATCAGCAATTTGTTTAATGAGCAAAATCCGGCTGCAAAAATGATGATAGCTACGGTGATTCAAAAAGCAAAACAAGCACATATTAAAATTGGCCTCTGTGGCCAGGCACCCAGTGATTATCCCGAGTTTGCACAGTTTCTTGTTGCACAGGGCATAAATAGTATATCCTTTAGTGCAGATGCCTTGCTCAACGGAATCACTAACATATTAAAAGCAGAAGCTCAATTAACCGTATCAGCAATTTAGTGATTATGAAAATACTTTTTTATAGTATACATTTTTTAAACTCTGAATCTACCGCTCATGCCTACTATTGCTACCATAACCTTTAACCCCTGTATTGACAAAAGCACTACGGTTCCTGCTATAATACCTGAGGCGAAACTTTATTGCACTCCACCAAAATTTGAACCTGGAGGCGGAGGCATTAATGTAGCCCGTGCTATTAAAAAATTGGGAGGTGAAGCTCTTGCCATCTACCCATCCGGCGGCTATTCCGGAAAGTTTTTAAATGTATTGTTAGAAAAGGAAGGTATAAAAACTTTGGTGGTAGAAACCCTAAACCATACCCGTGAAAACATGATTGCGCTGGATGTTTCAAGCAATAAACAATACCGTTTCGGCATGCCGGGCTCTCCTCTTAGTAATGAAGAGTGGCAACGCTGCCTGAAGTTGGTAGAGCAATTAAAAGACGTAACCTTTATTGTTGCAAGCGGCAGTTTGCCTCCCGGGGTGCCAGCAGATATCTTTGCCCAAATAGCCCGGATTGCCAAATCCAAAGGTGCCAAACTTATTGTGGATACTTCAGGGGATGCGCTTAAATATGCGCTGGAAGAAGGTGTTTATCTGGTAAAGCCCAACTTAAAAGAATTAGCCTCTTTAACCGAAAGGGAAGAAGTAAGTATAAGTGAAGTTTCTGATAATACTAATAAACTAATAACCGAGGGGAAGACAGAAGCCGTAGTAGTTTCATTAGGAGGATCCGGTGCTATGCTGGCAACGAAGTACGAATATTTTCAAATAACGCCCCCGGTGGTTGATATAAAAAGTACCGTGGGCGCTGGCGACAGTATGGTAGCCGGCATTGTATTAAGTTTGTCAAAAGGTATTCCTTTAACCAAAGCCGTACAATATGGGGTTGCTTGTGGTACGGCAGCTACTTTAAATCCGGGTACAGAGTTGTGTAAGCTGGAAGATGTTCAGCAAATGGCAGCAAAAATCAAATGTAATTTACTTTTCTCAGTTGTCAATTTATAAGAAGTAAGCCCGTATTAGAAATCTTATTTACGCTTCAACCACCTGAAATTATTGTTCTGGGAATCAAAATGCAATTTTGTAAAAATTTCTGCAACCGTTAAGTACAAGCAGTTTATTATGCCGGATAAAGTAGCACAGGTAGAAGATATTCATGGCTTATCGGAGGTGGAAGCGCTGGCACAACAACAACAATATGGGAAAAATAATTTGGAGCTGAACGAGACTTCAACCTTCTCCCATATAGTAGTGGACATTGTAAAGGAACCCATGTTCGTGCTGCTGGTGATAGCTTGTTTACTTTACTTTTTATTAGGAGAAGCAAACGAAGGTTTTATGATGCTGGCAGCCATGCTTTTTGTAGGTGCTATTTCGGTGTACCAGGAGGTGAAAAGCACAAAAGCGTTGAAAGCCTTGCAGCAACTGACCGATCCAAAGGTTATGGTTATCCGGGGTGGTAAAGAAAAGCCGTTAAGTGCCGAAGAACTGGTGCCGGGAGATGTAATGATATTAGAGGAAGGTGTTAAGATTGCTGCTGATGCAGAAATTATCCAGGCAAATGATGTAACGGTAAATGAATCAATTATCACTGGCGAATCATTGCCGGTTGAAAAAAAAGCAACACAGGGTAGCAATTTGCTGTACCAGGGAACTACCATCAATTCAGGTAAATGCTTTGCACGGGTGACAGCCACCGGCAATACTACCATTTTAGGAAAGCTGGGCAAGTCTATCAGTTCATTTTCTAATGTAAAAACATTGCTACAGCAACAGGTAGAAAAGTTTCTTAAACGCTTTACCCTGTTTGGGATAGCCGCATTCCTGGTGATCTTCTTTTTCAATTTTATTAATAGTGGTCATCTTATCAGCAGTTTGTTATTTAGTTTAACGCTGGCGATGTCTGTGATCCCCGAAGAAATTCCAGTTGCTTTTTCTTCATTTATGGCTCTTGGAGCCTACCATATGTCAAAGTTGGGAATCATTTCAAGAAAGCCGCAGGTTGTCGAAAGCTTGGGTGCAATAACCGTAATCTGTTTAGATAAAACCGGCACTATTACAGAAAACAACATGAAAGTCAACAGCATTTATGATTATGAAAAAGAACAGCTTATTGACATGAATGATGCGGATGGTATTACAGATGAAAATGTATTATCGTATGCCATGCTTGCCAGTGAAGTAGACCCGTTTGACCCTATGGAAAAAGCCATATGGGAAGCGTATCACAAATTTGCTGCTATTAAAACATACGCTTCTTTAAAGCGGGTATATGAGTATCCATTAGAAGGGCAACCTCCTATGATGACTCATATATACGAACAGGACAATACAATACTTGCAGCAGCAAAAGGAGGCGTAGAAAGAATAGTAAAAGCATGTAAGTTGAATGACCAGGAAAGAGAAAAAATATTACATCATGCGATATTTTTAGCATCAAAAGGGTATAGAGTACTAGGTGTAGCCAGCGCTTATCATTTGCAGGACGCATTACCAGAACAGCAGGATGATTTTGAGTGGAAATTCAGGGGCTTGTTAAGTTTGTACGACCCGCCAAAGCAACACATAAAACAAACACTTCAACAATTTTACAATGCAGGTATTACCGTAAAATTATTAACAGGCGACCATCCTCAAACAGCAACGACTATAGCAGAGCAGGTAGG
>JAICHT010000194.1 GCA_025924755.1 Chitinophagaceae bacterium
ATTTCTTTTGAAGATGATAGTATGGTGATTGAAGGTGGAAAAGGTGTAAAAGGCGCAATAGTATCATCCTGCAATGACCACCGTATAGCTATGGCTACCGCTGTTGCAGGCTTGCGAGCAAATGGCAATGTAACAATCAACGATGCTCAGGCAGTCAATAAATCCTATCCTAATTTCTGGAATGATATTAAGAAGTTAGGTGCCCGTTTGCAAGTTACAGATTGATTAATTTTGCAGGTATGAACTATATAAGCAGGATAACTATTGACCCTGAAGTTTGTCACGGCAAGCCTTGTATCAGAGGCATGCGGTGGCCGGTAGAGGTGATATTAGGCTTACTGGAAGGTGGAATGTCGGTAGAGGAAGTTTTAGAAGATCATCCTGAACTTGAGAAGGAAGATATTTATGCAAGTTTACAATATGCACGATTATCCGTTTCAGGAACATCTTTTAAAGAATTGTTTCCATGAAGTTTTTGTGTGATGTCCATATTCCATATAAACTGGTTCAGTATTTAAGAGATAAGGGAGGTGAAGCTTATCACATTAACCATGTATTCAATGACCCTTGTACCAAAGACTCCACCATTTGTAAGTATGCTGATGATAATGGTTTGATAGTTATTACAAAAGATACTGATTTTAAGGAATCTTATATCGTAAGAAGAACACCCCGAAAATTAATTAAGCTAAATACCGGTAATTCTTCCACAAAACAAATCATCTTTCTTTTTGAAAGAAATTGGGATACGCTTCTTAAAGTAGCAGCACAAGAAACATTCTATATCGAATCAGATTTACTTAACTTTTTTCTTTTAACTGGTGAATAAAATTATCTCATGAACTCATTTGGCCGTTTGTTTCGTATAAACATATTTGGTGAATCGCATGGACCGGCGGTAGGAATTATCATTGATGGTTGCCCTGCAGGTATTGAATTAACAGCAGAGGATTTTGTAACCGATATTGAACGCCGTAAAGGTGGAACTCAAAAAGGTACAACACCAAGGCAGGAAGCAGATATACCTATTTTTCAAAGTGGTGTGTTTAATAGCAAAACTACCGGTGCTCCTTTAACCATCCTGTTTGAAAATAACAATACCCGTTCATCCGATTATCAAAAGCAAAGAGCTTTTCCCCGTCCCGGCCATGCTGATTTTGTGGCAAGTAAAAAGTTTGGCGGTAATGAAGACTACAGAGGTGGCGGTCATTTCAGTGGACGTCTTACCGTTTGTTTAGTAGCTGCCGGAGTGGTGGCAAAAAAGGTATTGCAAAACATTTCAGTAACGGCCAACATATTAGAAATTGGCGGAGAAAGTGATGTTGAAAAAGGGTTACAAAAAGCCATTAATGCAAAAGATTCGGTAGGGGGTATTGTAGAATGTACCGTTACGGGATTACCCATTGGTTTGGGTGAACCTTTCTTTGATTCGGTAGAATCTTTATTGGCTCATGCAGCCTTCTCTATTCCTGCTGTAAAAGGCGTGGAGTTCGGTGCAGGATTTTTAGCAGCCAAGATGTTTGGTGTAGAACATAATGATGCCATTGTTGATGTTAATGGAACAACAGGAACCAATCATGCAGGCGGTGTAGTAGGGGGCATCACTAACGGAAATAATTTAGTATATCGTGTAGCTATTAAACCCACTTCTTCCACACCAAAAGAACAGGAATCATTAAATTGGGAAACAGGTGAAGTGGAAAAGTTTTCTGTAAAAGGCCGACATGATTTATGCATTGCTTTGCGGGTACCTCCGGTATTAGAAGCAGTTACGGCAATGGTATTAGCTGACTTGATGTTATTAGAGGGAAAAATTCAACGGGTGTTTAATCAATAGTATGGCTATCATTTACCACATTACCACTTTACAAGAGTGGAACGAAGCACAGGAAAAAGGCTTTTATACCGCTCCTTCTTTAGCATCGGAAGGTTTTATTCATAATAGCGAAGACCATCAAATATCCGGTGTATTGGAACGATATTATAAGCATAAGAAAGACCTTGTAAAACTGTATATTAATACGGAAAAGTTAGAGCATCCGTTAAAGTATGAATATGCACCTTCTGTAAAAGATACCTTTCCACATATTTATGGCCCGTTAAATTTAGATGCTGTTATTGAAGTTCAAAATTTATAACTATTACTATGCACCAATATATTATCAACGCTTCTATTCAAATCCTTCCTATTGTTCAGGATAAACATCCTTATGAATGGGTAGATGAAGCCATTGCTATTATTCAACAATCAGGTATTAAATACGAAATTGGTCCTTTTGCAACAGTATTAGAAGGTAAGTATGACGAAGTGATGAAAGTAATTCATGATGTGAATGAATATTTATACCAGAAAGGGTGTGCCGAATGGATAAGTAGTGTGCAAATACAAATCAGAAGCAAAGGCGATATTACCGGAGAAGAAAAGACTACTAAGTTTCAGTAAGCTGATAGCTGAAGCTGCTTGAAACTCAGGTCCAATACATCGTAGTTTTTATCGTTTGGCCAGCTATAGTGCCACCATTCTGTCTCCAATGGCGTAAAACCATATAGCTTCATGGTTTGTTTTAATAGCTCCCTGTTTTGTAAAACATCTGGTGGTAAATTTTTAAAATCTTGATGGGCCGAATCGGTAAAATTATCAAAGCCGGTACCCATATTTAATTCTTTACCAGTTTGCAAATCTATAATTGTCACGTCAACTGCTAAGCCTCTGTTGTGTCCCGAACCCTTTGATGGATCAGCCACATATCGTTCATCATGTATCAGATCCCACATTTTCTTTGTAACGCGATAGGGTCTATACGCATCAAATATTTTCAATCCATATCCTTTTGCTTCCAATGCTTGTTGAACCCTTGATATTGCATGAGCGGCAGGTAGTCGTAAATAAGTATTGGTGCCGGTTTTATATAATTGCCTGCTTGTAAAATTGTGAGTTGTGGCGTATCTTAATTCGTAAACAACAGTTGGCGAAAGCTGGTGTATTTCAATCATCCGATAATCACTATCTTTCATTTGCATTTGCAAGAGGTCTTTTCTTTTTTTAAGCACTGAAATGACTTGTGCAGATGTTTTTAGAAAACAGCTCAACGCTATTAACAATAGAATGACCGTTGAAATTTTTAAAGTCATAACTCTTTATTTCCAATATTACTAAATGAAAAAAAACAATCTTTCTGGCAATATTAAGCCTGGTAATCTTCATTTCAAGTATTGCCTGCTTGTAGTGTTTGCAATGGTAGTATTTTCTTGCAATCAGCATAAGCATATTGGCGAAAGAAATGTAGCGGCAAAACCAGCCGAGATTAATGAATTGGCAAAGCCTACTATCGAAGAAACGTTAAAGGATGCACTGGAAAATAATGGCCGCATCAGTGACACGTTTAATGTAAAATATACCGGCATTGTTCAGTACCTCTATGCTCAGAATAATTATACACCCATCTGGACGCACAACGGCTCTTATTTAGCGCAGGCCGATTCACTTTTTTCTTTTATAAATAATGCAAAATACTATGGATTGTTTCCCCAGGATTATTATCAGCAGCAGCTAACCGAACTGCACAGCAAGCTGGCCGGTGATTCCGTGTCCAATACCAATAAATTGGATGCATCACTTTGGGCGGAGGCTGATATGCTCTTTACTTCTGCATTTGCAGGCATTGTAAAAGATTTAAAAGTAGGCCGGTTAGCACCAGATAGCACTTCATTTGTTAAGAATACCTCACTTAGCGATACGTTCTTTTTGCAACAACTGGCTTCATTACAGCAACACCCAGATGCGGTGCAATGGGCTGCTACGCTTGAGCCGCGACATTCCGGATACCAGGACTTGAAAGCGGCTTTAAAAAATTTTTTAGCCGATACGGCAAGCGCCGGTTTTACAGAGCAGCAAAATGCCAACCTGTTACATTTATTGCGTCAGAATTTAAATGAAGATGATGCCAGTGCTTTTATGTGGGATGTTCCGGATTCGGTGCCTTTATCTAAGGTGATAAAACGATATCAAAAAAGCAAAGGGATGACTCCGGATGGTAAAGTGTCTGCGCTTCTATGGAGTTCATTAAACCTGAGTGATAAAGAAAAGTTTTTGAGAATTGCGATCACACTTGATAAGTATAAGCAGCTTCCCCCGCAGATGCCGGACCAATATATCTGGGTGAATATTCCAGGTTTTTACTTGCAGTTGTGGAATAACAACGAAGTGCAAATAGAATCGAAAGTAGTGGTGGGCAAACCGCTTACACCCACTCCTTTATTAACCAGTGCTATTAACAATATGGTTACTTACCCGCAATGGCATGTGCCGCAAAGTATTATTGCAAAAGAGATGCTGCCCGCTTTAAAAAAAGATGCCGGTTATCTGCAGTCTAAAAATTTAAGTTTAATAGATAAATCGGGTAACGAAATTGATCCATACACGGTTAACTGGAACCAATATGCGAAAATGATTCCTTACAATATAGTGCAGGGAAGTGGTGATGAAAATGCATTGGGTGTATTGAAATTTAATTTTAATAATAAGTACGCTGTGTACCTGCACGACACCAACCAGCGCCAGCTTTTTAGTAAAGCCTATCGTGCTTTAAGCCACGGCTGTGTGCGGGTAGAACAATGGGAGCCGCTGGCATATTATATCCTGGATAATGATATCAATACTTCCGCTAAAGCTACGCCAATTGACTCATTACAAACCTGGCTGATGGCAGGAGAAAAGCATAGTATAGGTATTCACAAAACCATTCCGTTATTCATCCGGTATTATACCTGTACGGCGAAAGATGGAAATGTGGAATTTTTTAACGACATTTATAACCTGGATCATGACTTAGGACAAAAATATTTTGGTAACAAATAATCATGCCCACTATGAAAAGATCTTGTATAGCTATTGCTTTCAGCTTTTTTGTAATCAGTGCTTCCAGCGGTCAGATAAAGAAAAGAACCGTAAAAGAGACAGGCACAAAGAAGGAAAATGGCGTCATTGCCCGCATCGAAAAAAAGGCTCATAAACTAATAGGCACCGCCAGTTTTTATGCCGATAAGTTCTGCGGTCGTAAAACGGCAAATGGTGAAACCTTCTCCCAGGGCAGGCTTACCGCTGCCTGCAATATATTGCCCTTAGGCACATGGATACGTGTCACCAACTTAAGAAACATGCGCAGTATTGTTGTTCAGGTAAATGACCGCCTCAATAAAAAGAATATGCGTATTGTTGATTTAAGTTATACCGGTGCTCACATGCTTAATTATGTTAAAAACGGTCTTGCTCATGTAAAGCTGGAAGTTTTAGACCATGCGGTAGCCCTTCGTTAATTCTTTTTCCACGTTAAATCAAAACTATTCTTATATTTTTGTTCGGTACGCAACCTAACCAGAATATATGAAAATGTTTTTGGTTTTTTGCCTGTTGATCTCTTTTATTTTACCACTTACATTAGGTGCGCAATCGAGTGTAAGTACTAAAAGTTATATACGTGCGCCAGCTCTCGGTATCAGCTTTTTCTTAAACGACTATATTACGCCATCCCGCATTCGTGCCAATTCTTTATCCACCGTATTGCGGCACCGGCAGTTTGCCTCTTTTAAGGAGTTGTCTCCCGGTATCGGTCTTAGCTATTTTAAAGGCATATTAGATCATATTGATTTTGCAGGTACGTTTAATGCGTCATTTGTAAATATTGCATTGCCCGGCCAATCAAATACCACGGACGATAACTTTTTGATAGAAGCCGATGCCTCTGCCAATATTAAAATACTTAAGGATAAATACTGGGTCAATCCTTACCTGATTGTAGGTGTGGGTGCCAGTGAATTTAAAGGATATTACGGCGCATTTATGCCATTGGGCGGCGGCATAAAAATCAATTTTTTTGATGAAGCCGCTTTGTTTATCAATACGCAATACCGCATCCCGGTAACTCCGGAAACTTCCAATTATCACTTTGTACACACACTTGGAATAGCAGGCATTTTAGGCCAGAAAAAATAACGCTGGCAAACTTTTCTTTCCCTGCATCATATCAGGTATAATGTAGCTGTGCTTGTATGGATGCATGTATTTTCTGGTTATCTTACACACTCACTTCTGCCAATGAAAAGAATACTCAAAAGTTTATATGTACAAGTGCTGATTGCCATTTTTACCGGCATTGTTTTAGGCTACTTTTTCCCGGCCTTTGCCGTTAAGTTAAAACCTTTGGGCGATGCTTTCATTAAGCTGATTAAAATGATGATAGCACCTGTAATATTTTGCACCATCGTGACAGGTATTGCAGGCATGCAGGATATAAAAAAAGTAGGCAGGGTAGGGCTGAAGGCCATACTTTATTTTGAAGTAGTATCAACATTGGCGCTTATTATTGGATTAATTACGATTAATTTATTGCACCCTGGCACTGGCATCAATGCCAATCTGGCTACCATTGATGCTACGCAGGTGCAAGGCTATGTGGCCAGTAGCCATACCGGTGGTGTGGTGAGTTTTTTAACGCATATCATCCCGGAGAATATTGTAGATGCGTTGGACAAAGGGGAACTGTTGCAGGTATTATTTTTTGCCGTTTTATTTGGTTTTGGATTGTCGAAAATCGGAGTAAAAGCACAGCCCATTTTAAAAGGTATTCAGTCGCTTTCGGAAGGCCTCTTTGCTGTTATTGGTATTATCATGAAAGTGGCGCCCCTAGGTGCTTTCGGAGCTATGGCGTTTACAATTGGGCAATATGGTGTGGGAACGTTGGCTTCACTTGCCAAGTTGATGGGCACTTTTTACCTGACGTGTATTCTTTTTATTTTTTTAGTATTAGGATTAATTATGCGCTTGTATGGTTACAGGATCATACGGTTATTAAGTTTAATTAAAGAGGAATTGCTGGTGGTATTGGGTACTTCTTCTTCAGAAGCGGGCTTACCTGGTTTAATGAGAAAATTAGAA
>JAICHT010000195.1 GCA_025924755.1 Chitinophagaceae bacterium
AGACATCAATTGCCTGAAGCCTTAAAAAACTTATGTAAACGGCAATAATAAAGGGCTGAGGTGTAAGAAGCATTTCGTATAGGTTAATGATGGCCTGCTGAAAATGCCAGCTGCTACTATTGGCACAACCATTTGTAGCCAAATAATTTACTATAAGCTATTTACAGCTTACATATCCTTTTGCAAGTTTTAAAAATCCAGATCTATACTGGATGCTTCCTCTTGTACTTTCATACAAATATGGTTGCAACAGCTTTCATGTATTTACCTGTATAAAATAAAGCTGCTCTTCCTCGTGAAACTCTTATATTTTGTATTACTATTTTTCCGGTGCTTAAATGTGCTCATAATTTATTAGCTTCCTCTTCTATTTGTGTACTAACAGTAATAGTGTTTGCTGTGGGAAAAACACATTCATCAAAATGATTTGTAGCTTTAAGCCAATGAAAAAGTTTCTAACGATCCTGCTATGCTTTAGCACGTTACTATCACTTGCGCAGAAGAAAAATATATACCATACCGGCTGGATTGATTTTAATAAAAACGGTGTCTTGGACGCGTTTGAAAATCCGGCGCTGCCTGTTGATAAACGAGTGGACGACCTGCTGTCGCAAATGACGCTTGAAGAAAAATCTTGCCAAATGGCTACCTTATATGGCTATCACCGGGTATTAAAAGATGAAATGCCCACAGCTGGCTGGAAGAATGAAGTATGGAAAGATGGCATTGCCAATATAGACGAAGAATTAAACGGCTTAAAATCGCATACCGATTATGCGAACACTAAATATTCTTATCCATTCAGCAGGCATGCCGAAGCGATCAATACCATACAAAAATGGTTTGTGGAAGAAACGCGGCTAGGCATACCCGTTGATTTTACCAACGAAGGTATCCATGGCCTTTGCCAGGACAGGGCTACACCCTTAGCAGCGCCCATATCCATTGGCAGTACGTGGGATAAGGCCTTGGTAAGGCATGCAGGCGAAGTGGTAGGCCGTGAAGCAAGAGCATTGGGATATACCAATGTATATGTTCCCATCCTCGACCCGGCACGCGATCAAAGGTGGGGAAGGGTAGTGGAGTGCTATGGCGAAGATCCTTTTTTAATAGCGGAATTAGGCAAGCAGATGTCCGGTGGCGTGCAAAGCCAGGGTGCGGCTTCTACACTCAAGCATTTTGCTGTATATAGCGTACCAAAGGGTGGTCGTGATGGCAATGCCCGTACCGATCCGCACGTAGCTCCAAGGGAAATGCGGGAAATATTTTTATATCCTTTTGAACATGTTATTAAAGCTGTGCACCCTTTAGGCGTTATGAGCAGCTATAACGATTGGGACGGGCAACCTATTATCGGCAGCCATTATTTTTTGACAGAACTATTGCGGCAACAATTTGGGTTTAACGGATATGTGGTATCGGATAGCAGGGCCGTAGAATTTCTATTTGAAAAACACCATGTGGCAACCGATTTCAAAGATGCAACAAGGCAAGCCGTAGAAGCAGGATTAAATGTGTGGACGAATTTTGATCCTCCGGAAAAATATATCAATAATGTAAGGGCGCTGGTGAAAGAAGGAAACTTATCATTAGCAACGGTAGACGAACGGGTGAAAGATGTGTTGCGGGTGAAATTCAAACTAGGATTGTTTGATGCACCTTATGTAAAAGATCCGAAACTATCTGATAGAATCGTGCATACGGCACAAGACGATTCTTTTTCGCTGCAGTTAAACAGGGAATCGTTAGTATTATTAAAGAACAATAACCAACTGCTTCCATTAAATAAGCAGCATATAAAAAACATACTGGTAACCGGCGCGTTGGCAGCAGCTACCAGTTATGCTACCAGCCGGTATGGGCCATCCAACAACCCCGTTACTTCTGTACTGGAAGGCATCAAAGCACACGTAGGCAATAGCGTGAATGTGCAGTATCAAAAAGGCTGTGATGTGATAAATTCAGGTTGGCCGGAAACTGAAATTATTGATACGCCGTTAACGGAAGTAGAAAAAGATAGTATACAGCAAGCGGTAGCCGCTGCAAAAAATGCAGACATAATAGTTGCCGTTTTAGGTGAAGATGAAACTGTAGTAGGCGAAAGCCTTTCCCGCTCCTCGCTGGATTTACCCGGAAGGCAGCAGCAGTTATTAGAAGCGCTATATGCAACCGGTAAGCCGATAATATTGGTGCTTATTAATGGCCAGCCGCTAACCATTAATTGGGCAAACCGGTATATTCCTGCTATTTTGGAAGCATGGTTTCCCGGTCCGTCTGGTGGGAAAGCTATTGCAGAAACCTTGTTTGGCGATTATAATCCAGGCGGCAAACTCTCTATCACTTTTCCAAAAACTACAGGTCAAATTGAATTAAACTTTCCATTTAAGCCAGGCTCTCAGGCCGACCAACCTTCTGATGGTCCGAATGGTTATGGAAAAACGAGAGTAAACGGCCCGCTATATCCTTTTGGTTATGGGTTAAGCTATACTACATTTGAATATAGTAATATGGTAGTAACACCAGAAGTGCAGGCGCCGCAGGGTAATATAGAAGTGTCTGTAAATGTGCAAAATACCGGTAAGGTAAAAGGCGATGAAATTGTGCAATTGTATATAAAAGACCTGTTAAGCAGTGTTACTACCTATGAAACGCAACTGAGGGGGTTTGAACGAATTGCCTTGCTGCCGGGAGAAACAAAAACGGTGAGGTTTACCCTGCACCCGGATGACTTAGCCCTGTTGGATAAGAATATGAACTGGACCGTTGAGCCCGGAGATTTTGAAATTTTAATTGGCAGTTCATCAACCAATATCAAGTTGAAAAAAAAGTTTACTATTAAGTAGCATTCCTTGTTTTTGCCTGCTGGAGAGAAATGTAAGAACCAAGCTACAAAGCAGGAAACTGATTTAATGGACGATTGCCGATAGCTATTGCTTTATATTTTGCTGTATGAAAAATAAACAGAACTTCAGACTGCCCATCATTTTAGTAACCTCGTTGTTTTTTTTATGGGGGCTCGCGTATGGCTTGCTCGACGTGTTGAACAAACATTTCCAGGTTACGTTAAATATTACCAAGCAGCGCTCCACCTTATTACAGGCCGCTTATTTCGGTGCTTATTTTTTGGTGGCGCTGCCTGCCGGAATATTGATAAATAAGCTGAGTTATAAAAAAGGCATTATCATAGGCTTGTTGCTTTATGCCAGTGGTGCATTGTTGTTTTATCCTTCGGCCCAAAATGCCAGTTTTCCTTTTTTCTTATTGGCTTTATTTATACTGGCAAGTGGATTGACTTTTTTAGAAACCGCCGCCAATCCTTATATGACAGTATTAGGAACATCGGAGACATCGGCCTTCCGGCTGAACCTGGCTCAAAGTTTCAATGGGGTTGGTTCTTTTTTAGGTCCTATTATTGGCGGTGCATTATTCTTTGGAAAAGCAACTTCCGGGACTTCAAACCTGGACTCCGTAAAATATGTGTATATCATTATTGCAGCAGTAGTGATATTAGTGATGTTTCTATTTTTGCGTACACCTATGCCTGAGATAAAAGAAGAAGATTTAGTAACAGAAAAGCAAGTGCAGAAAAGTAAATCGTTATTTCAGCACACTCATTTTATATGGGCATTTGTTGCACAGTTCTTTTACGTGGCAGCGCAGGTAGGCATTGCGGCGCTTTTTATTAATTACTGTACGGAAAAAGGTTTAGGAATTACAAACGAAAAAGCTTCCTATTTTCTGTCGGCAAGTTTGGTGCTCTTTACAGCCGGAAGGTTTGCCGGTACGGCTATTATGAAAGTAGTTCCACCCAATAAATTGCTGGCCGTTTATGCCATTATTAATATTGGGCTTTGCGGCGGTGTTATCTGGTTAAGCGGCATGATTTCGATATATACTTTAATGGCCATTTTCTTTTTTGAATCCATTATGTTTCCTACCATTTTTGCATTGGGCGTACGCAACCTGGGCGCCTATACCAAGCGGGGGGCTTCGTTTATAATAATGTCAATAGTGGGTGGTGCATTGGTTCCTTATGTAATGGGCGGATTGGCACAGCGGTATTCCACTGCATTTTCTTACATTGTTCCATTGATTTGCTTTGTGTTTGTTTTTTTATTTGCCATCTATGGATATAAGATAAATAACTTTATGGATAGTGCAGCGGAGCAAAGAGATGCAGATGAACGGAGCGTCGCAACAAATGTATTATAGCTATTCAACCGCTTGCAACAAAAACCTCAGTACTTAAATTGAATAAATAATAAAAAGATAAAAGATAATGATATTTAGTTTGCAAAATAAAACGGCCGTAATTACCGGTGCCGGTAGTGGCATTGGTAAAGCTGTGGCTTTGCTATTTGCTAAGCAAGGTGCCAAAGTGTATGTGCTGGACCGGAACGAGGCTACAGCAAAGGAAACAGCAGATGAAATAATAGCCTCAAACGGTGAGGCACATACGCAGATAGGAGATGTAACCGCACAGCAGGAAATGGTTCACTTATTTGCTAATATAGGTACGGTGGATATACTGGTGAACAGTGCCGGCATATCGCATATTGGAACGGTGGAAACTACCTCCGAAGAAGACTTTGACCGTGTGTACCAAGTCAATGTAAAAGGTATTTACAATTGTTTATATGCCGCCATACCCTTAATGAAAAGGAATAAACGCGGAGTCATATTAAATATGGCTTCCATTGCCAACAATATTGGTTTACCCGATCGCTTTGCGTACTCCATGAGCAAAGGTGCGGTATATGCAATGACACTATCAGTAGCCAGGGATTTTATTAAAGACGGCATACGATGTAATTGTATTTCGCCGGCGCGGGTGCATACGCCTTTTGTGGATGGATTTTTAAAAAAGAATTATCCCGGTAAAGAAGCTGAAATGTTTGAAAAACTTTCTAAAACGCAACCCATCGGGCGCATGGCAAAGCCGGATGAAATTGCTTACCTGATCTTATACCTGTGTTCGGATGAAGCTTCGTTTATTACCGGTTGCGATTACCCGATTGATGGTGGTTTTATTAAACTCAATAATTGAAATCATTGAATATGAAACGATTTGTACTTTCTATTTGTAGTTTGTTTATGGTGATGCTTACTAACGCTCAGGGCTACCAGTTTCCCTTGCCCGACTATACACCCTCTGCCGAAAATATCGCCTCAAGAAATGATTTTCAGGATATGAAGTTTGGCTTGTTCATTCATTGGGGCATCTACAGCATATTAGGCGATGGCGAATGGGTAATGCACAATGAAAATATTCCGTACAACAATTATAAACGGCTGGCTGATTTTTTTAATCCGCAGGGGTTTAATGCAAAAGAATGGGTGCAACTGGCTAAAGCCGCAGGTATGAAGTATATTACCATCACTTCCCGCCACCACGATGGATTTAGCATGTTTAAAACGGCTGCTTCGCCTTATAATATTGTAGATGCCACGCCTTATCATAAAGACCCGTTATTAGAACTGGCTACGGAATGCGAAAAAGAAGGAATTAAGATCCATTTTTATTATTCTTTATTAGACTGGGGGCGGCAGGATTATGGTTATGGAAAACCTATTGTAAACGGTGCCCCGGAAAATACGGATTGGAACAGCTATATTTCTTTTATGAAAAAGCAGCTAACCGAACTGTTAACCAATTACCCGGCGGTAACAGGCATCTGGTTCGACGGGCATTGGGAGCGGCTTAATGCAAACTGGCATTATAATGAAATCTATTCGTTGATCCATCAATTGAACCCAAAAGCGTTAATAGGTAACAACCATCATATGGCAACGTTGCAGGGCGAGGATTTCCAGATGTTTGAAAAAGATTTACCCGGTGAAAATAAAACCGGCTTTAGTGGTAATTCTAAAGTTGGGAGCCTTCCACTGGAAACCTGCGAAACCATTAATAACAGCTGGGGTTTTAATATCAATGACCGGAATTATAAATCGGTAAAACAAATTGTGCAAATGCTGGTGAATGCGGCTGGCAGAGATGCAAACTTTTTATTGAATATCGGCCCGATGCCTAATGGTAAAATTCAACCCGAATTTACAGATACACTTACCAAAGTGGGCGCCTGGATGAAGCAAAACGGGCAGAGCATATATGGCACGAGGGGTGGCGCTGTTCCTCCGCAATCCTGGGGTGTAGTTACGGAAAAAAACAAAACCTGGTATGTACATATTTTGCACCAGCTAAAGCAGCCATATATTTTTATTCCGGCTGCTAATAAAAAAGTAACGAAAGCAGTAGTAATAAGTAGTGGAAAAACGTTAAAATATAAGCAGCAGCCGGAAGGTATTTTCGTATATATGAACGATGCACCCGTAGACGATATTGATACAATTATAGAATTGCAAACCCAATAAAAGGAATTACAAAACAATATGAAATTAATAAGATATAGAGAAAACGGAAAAGAAAAGCCGGGAGTGGTTATTGACGATACTTTCTATGATACTACTGCGTTTGGTGAAGATTATAATGAATCTTTTTTTGAAAACGACGGCCTAAACCGTTTGCAACAATTTATAGATACGAACAAAAGTCAGCTACACCAATTACCCGGTAATATATCATTAAGCAGCCCTATTGCAAGGCCGTCTAAAATAATATGCATTGGATTAAATTATACCGATCATGCTAAAGAAACCAATGCGACACCACCTCCTGAGCCGATAATTTTTATGAAAGCCACTACGGCTATATGTGGCCCTAACGATGATATCATTATTCCTAAAAATTCTAAAAAGACCGATTGGGAAGTGGAACTGGCGGTAGTAATAGGCAAGAAGGCAACCTATGTAACGGAAGCAGAAGCGATGGAATACGTAGCCGGCTATTGCCTCCATAATGATGTAAGTGAGCGGGAGTTTCAAATAGAGCGAAGCGGCACCT
>JAICHT010000196.1 GCA_025924755.1 Chitinophagaceae bacterium
AAAAAAACAAAACAGACAAACCCGATCGTGGCAAGGCTACCGTATCGCTTCCGGAGTTAAGGAAAGGAAATATAGGTTTGGTGGTAGCTACTCAGATTGCCCGTTTTGTATCGGCTGATAATCCCTTACCCGGATGGCATTCGCCTGAGCAGGCATGGGCGCAAACTCAAGCCCAACTAGCATGGTATCAAGCAATGGAAGAGGCAGGGGAGATGGTACAGATTAAGGATTTAAATACACTGTCAAAGCACCTGGAATTATGGAATGATGGTACGTCTAATGAAACAAAACCGGTAGGATATATATTGAGTTTGGAAGGTGCCGATTCTTTAATTACACTTCAGCACTTGGAAAGAGCTTATGCATATGGATTGCGGGCCGTAGGGCCTGCGCATTATGGACCGGGACGGTATGCCCAAGGCACGGATGCCACCGGCTTTATGGGTGAAAAAGGAAGAGAATTGCTGAAAGAAATGGAGCGGCTACACATCATATTAGATGCAACGCATTTGTGTGAAGATAGCTTTTGGGAAGCCTTAAACCATTTTAATGGTGCGGTATGGGCAAGCCATAATAATGTAAGAACTTTGGTAAATCATGGCCGGCAATTTAGTGATGACCAGATAAAGGAATTGATAAATAGGGGAGCTGTTATTGGCGGCGCTTTGGATGCCTGGATGATGGTGCCCGGCTGGGTAAGAGGTGTTTCCACTCCTGCTACTATGGGGTGCAACCTGGAAGTGGTGATTGATCATCTTGACCATATTTGCCAACTGGCAGGTAATGCATTGCATATTGGTATTGGTTCCGATCTGGATGGGGCTTTTGGTAAAGAGCAATGTCCTTACGATCTGGATACAATTGCAGATCTGCAAATGCTGCCGCAACTGTTTAAAAAAAGAGGCTATGCCAATAGTGATATAGAAAACATCCTACATGGCAACTGGCTGCGCTTTCTGCAAAAAGCATGGCAAAAAGGTGAAAATTAAAAGTACAATTTTTTAATATTGTGTTTATGAAATGGACAACAACCGTTTGCATACTTCTGCTGGTAACGCAATCCTATGCGCAGGATAAAACCGTAAAGGAATTACAAGACGAGGCCAGCAAGACAATAAAAAAAGACGAAACCGATACTTTACAAAAAATCTGGAAAACAGGTGGCTTGTATAACCTGAGTATATCGCAGGGATCTTTAAGCAACTGGGCTGCCGGCGGCGATGATTTTTCGTTGTCACTTAATTCTTACTTAAGCTTGTATGCATTTTATAAAAAAGGAAACAGAAGCTGGGACAATACCTTAGACAGTTATTTGGGATATTTAAAAACCACATCGCTGGGCAGCCGTAAAAATGATGACCGGCTTGATATACTTTCTAAATACGAATATGCATTTACCAAACATCTAAATCTGGCCGCCCTGTTCAATTTCAGAACGCAATTTTTTAAGGGTTACACCTATACCGACCAGCAGAATACCCTAGCTTCTTCATTTCTTTCTCCGGGTTATGTATTGGTAAGTCCTGGTATTGATTACAAGCCAAGCCAGTTTTTTTCCATATTCGTTTCGCCGTTTACCAACCGCTGGGTAATTGTGCAGAATGATTCGTTATCTGCCAAAGGTTTATATGGAGTAAATCCCGGCAAACACGTGAGTTCTGAATTAGGAGCATTTATAACAGTAAATCTTTTAAAAGAATTTAATAAAACCGTAAGCTACAAGGGCCGTCTTGATTTATTTTCCAATTATAAGCACGAGCCGGAAAACATTGATGTATTTATGTCGAACGCTTTATTTTTAAAAGTGTCTAAAATACTTACCGCAAGCTGGAACGTAGATTTAATATATGATGATGACGTAAAGCTATTTGGAAAAAATAAAAATTCTGCGGCATTGCAACTTAAATCACTGGTAGGGTTGGGGTTTGCAGTGAAGTTTTAACCATCAGTCTATTATTGCCAGCTTTTTAATGCTCTTATTTATTCGTATCCATCATTATGGTGGAAACATCTTGCTTTGGTAGTCTTTCAAAATAAAACAGGCCATCAAAAGGTTGGATAGTGGCCATACCAAAGTCCACAGCTACTTTTAATATGTATATTTTTTCCAGCCGTTCGTGTAAGGTTTTCATCAGCTTTCTAAACTGGTTGGGTGTAGCGGCTCTTTTATAATGATTGCACCTGCGGCAGGTAGGCATCAGGTTTTCTTCGGCATGTACATCTATTTTGCGGGCTGCATAATACCGTGCTTTGCACTGCGGATAATAATGGTCTACCTGCATTTGTTTATACTCCATCAGTTGCCCGCAATATGCGCAGCAACCACCAAATTTTTTATATACTTTTTCGCGAACCGATTTCTTAATAGCCATTCAATAATATTCGTTCTAGCGGTAGACTTTAATAATTTGCAGCGGCAAATTTGCAATAAAAATTGATAGCAAACATTTTACATGAATAGGATTTCAACCTTTTTCCACACGAAATTCATATTTGTTTACCAACAGTTTTCAGATAGGCCCTAACTACTTTGAAGTAAAAAAATATTGTATTAGATTAGCTACCGATTTCAACCTGTTCTTCCGGCTATCCTTCTTAAAACTACCCGAAATCGCTTTATCTTATAACTGTTAATAATCTACTTCCTGCGAAAAGCTTACGTACAATTCATTCTTCTCTGTTAAGCCGTATTTAAGCATTAAGGCTAATAAAATTACTCAAAGCTTTTAATGCAATTACCCAATTTAATTGTACTGCAATGAAAACTATTTTATGGTTGTTATTACTTCCTGCACTAGCGGTAAATGCTCAAAAAAAACCTTTTTCCATTGATGCCTTAGTAAGCTTCGCTGGTTTCACTGGGGATAAACTAGCTACAACCCTTACCCACAAAGGCTTTAAGCTACAAGAATTACCAAATACTTCACACAATACTTCTTTGTATTACAATGCCACAAAAGATAAGGCCATCAAACGATTAATCGGTAAATACGAAAAGGGCGATTCGGCTGCAATTGTATTTCAAACCACATCTGAAAGCGAGTATAAGGATTTGAAGGAAGAGCTAAATGAAGAAGGATATTGGCAGTCGGTAACCGATACTTCATCCCAGGCGGTGCTATATCAAAAAGGGAATATTACTATTGAATCTACCATTAAATATGAAGCTGAAAAGCCCGCCTATTGTTTCGCCGTACAGCGAAAGCAATTGCCTGAGGCAAGCCATATTGTTTATGCTGAGGACTTGCTGGCATTGACATCACACCAGTATATTGCCGCTGTTTTTGGAGAAAGTAATGTAAAAGAAGATGTATTTTATTTTTCAGCTACACAAAGTAGTAAGTGTTCGGTGTTGTTTCCTAATACAAGCTTGCAGGTTATTTTTATTTGGAATGATGAAGCCGGGAAAAGGGATTTGTCTTACATACTGATTGGCGGACATTTACAAACAAAAAATTCATCAGCCTATTACAGCCCTGTTGAATTGAACAAATGGCAATCGCGGCAGGGCATTTACCCAGGTATGGGCTTAAAAGAACTGATACAGCTAAATGGAAAACCTGTTAGCTTTTATGGCTGGCAAACAGAGCAACCCGGATTTATTACTACAAAAAATGAAGGTAGCCTTGATTTTAAAAAAACTGGTGTGCAATTACATTGCCTGGATTGTAATGAAGACCGCTATTATACCAATACGGCGCTCATTAACTCGGCCAATATACTTCGGGAAAATGGAAGAGTGTATGTGTCTGCTATGGTGTTTTTTCCTGGTAAGTAAAATAATTAACCGTTCAAATTCAAATTAAAAGAGAAGGGTATTAATATCAAAATACCCTTCTCTTTATATGTATCACAACAAGTGTCTTATACTAATTAGCCTATTTCAAACTGGCAATCAGCTTTTCATTCAGTCGTACATAATCATTGTTCTTTTGTGCAGTGGCAAGCTGTATAGATTTTTGAGCAGTTTGCTTTGCTTCATCTTTGCGGCCTAAACCAGCAAGTGTTCTGGCTTTTTGATAGTACATAAAATACGCATCAGGATTTTGCTCTATGGCTTTATTAAACCACGTAAGCGCCTGGTTTAAATCTTTTCCATTATCTAAATAATACATAGCCGCCTGAAAGTATGGACGATTGTCTTTGCTCATAGCGCTATTAATTTGCGCCATTACCTTATTATCAATATCAGTAGTAATAGGTAAGCTGACGCTTGTTTTATCCCACATCAATTGCAGATCGGTACTGGTGGGTTTTACGTTGGCAAACTGCATAGTAAGCGTTTCCACAGGTGATGTAAGCGTTGCTGGTACTGCTTTTATACGTACTACATCCTGGTCTTGCTTGTAAGCACTGGCATTGGTAACGTCCAACTGTTTTGTAATAATCCATGTCCAGCTTCCATTATCGGGTATGCTAAGCAGGCCATATTTCCCGGCCGGGATTTTTGTGCCGCCAACCGTTACCTCATCTTCAAATGTAAGGGTTGTGGCTCCGTTAGCCCCAGTACGCCACACCTGGCCAAATGGAACGAGGTCGCCAAAAATTTTTCTGCCTTTTACTCCCGGGCGGGAATAGGACAATTCAACAGTTCCAATTCCCAACTCCTGTTTAATGGTTTGTGTAGTACTGGGTGAAGGTGTTTTTATAGATTGCGCATGAACAGTTTGCAATGAAAAGAAGAGGGCGCTGCATGCCATTAACTTTTTGATCATAATCATAATTTAAAAACAAATGTAGGGCAGGATGTTTTAAGCAAAAAGGTTATATGTGGATTTTGGTAAGAATCAAGATTCTTAATATGCTTTAATTGAAAGCTATTTAAAATAATATTTCTACAAGGTCTCTTTTAAATGCCTGACAATTATCTTATCAATAGGAAGTGTTACGCAATCTTCATTTACAATATCCCAATCAATAAAGCGGAACGTTTCAATTTCGTTTTGTTGGTTATAAATTTTCATCTGCTGCTCATCAAAATCAAAAGCTTTATCACTCAACCGCACGGAGATAGGCTCCAGAGGTTTTACAAAATAATAAATAGATATAATCTGGTGGTCGGTATTAAAAGCCGATAGCTGGAAATAATCAGTAGTATAAATATGATCGCTTACTGACACTTTTAAATTCATTTCTTCCATAAATTCCCGCTGCAGGCAATCTCGTGTTCCTTCGCCAAATTCTAATCCGCCGCCTGGAAATTTAGTATACTGTTTTCCGCGAATCAGTTCATCACTCACCAGTAATTGCTTATGCTCATTTATTAAAATGCCATATACCCTGATATTAAATCGAAACATCGCCTAAGCTTTTTGTTGTAAATTTAAATGCATCGCGTTAAAGCAGAAATGTATGGATAGGAAAGAAACAACGAACATATCCTAATGACATTTATGCTACTTCTATAGTTCCTTCAAATACTTTTTCTGCCGGCCCGTTGAGCCATATATTCTGAAAGGTGCTGCCGATCTTATCAAATTCCACACTTAAATGGCCTCCTTTGGTTTGCACTTCTACACGGTTAAACCCCGCATCATTATGCGCACATACCAGCGCAGCGGCAGTTACACCGGTGCCGCAGGATAAGGTTTCATTTTCTACACCTCTCTCATAGGTGCGTACAATAATTTTGTCCGGCTCTTCCAGTTGCTGCACAAAATTTACATTGATACCTTCCTCTTCAAACCGTTTGCTGTAGCGGATGTCGTGCCCACGCTTGTATATATCCAGGTGCATTACATCTTCTGTAAGCTTTACAAAGTGCGGCGACCCTGTATTTAATATATAATCGCCATATTGTTCTTCTATACCATCTACATTGCTCATTTGCAAAGCCACAATACCATCGGGTTCTATACTGGCATGGTGCACTCCATCAATAGCTATAAACGTATATTCGTTTTTAATGATGCCTATATTATGTGCAAATTGCACCAGGCAGCGTCCGCCGTTACCACACATGCTGCTTTCGTTCCCGTCCGAATTATAATATTTCATTTCAAAGTCATAGTCATTGTGCAGGTTCAGCAGCATCAAACCATCTGCGCCAATGCCCATATGCCGGTCGCAAATAAAACGTATATGCTTTGTAGTAAGCGAAGAATACTCGCTGGTGCGGTTGTCTAATATCACGAAATCGTTTCCGGTTCCCTGGTATTTATAAAATTGTATTTTCATAATTATAATGCCGTGCTAATAACGTGTAATGAATCATTTATTAATTTTTCTATCAAAGCATTGCCGTCTTTTGAAAATTCTTTGTGTATGCGGTTTGCCACAATAGCACTAATGGAAATGCAATGATGGCCCAGCAATTTACTTAATCCATATAAACCTGAAGTTTCCATTTCAAAGTTTGCGATACGGTGTTGCCCAAAAGTAAAGGCAGTTAAGCGGTTGATAAAGTCGGGATGTTTTATACCCAAGCGCAATACTCTTCCCTGCGGTCCGTAAAAGCCGGGGCAAGTAACGGTAATACCATGGTGGTAACCATCTACAAAATGCTTTAACAGGGCTGCGCTTGCGCCGCTAATGTAGGGCATACTTGCCTGACCTGCCATTTGCGTATGCGTCATAAAAGATTGAAGCAGTAAATTTTCTTCTTCGTTATGATCGAGCCGGTAATAATTCAATAAATTATCGAGGCCAAGGCCATGCGATGAAACCACAAAACTATCAACCGGTATATCGGCCTGTAAAGAACCCGCAGTACCCAGGCGGATAATATGTAAGGTAGCAAGATCCGGTTTTATCATCCGTGTTTCAAAATCAATATTAACCAGTGCATCCAACTCGTTCAAAACAATATCAATATTATCGGTACCAATACCGGTAGACACAACGGTAATCCGTTTATTACCCAGCCAACCGGTATGTGATACAAACTCTCGG
>JAICHT010000197.1 GCA_025924755.1 Chitinophagaceae bacterium
CTCCGGGCCTGTCATAATGAATCGTGACATCTGTAATGCCGATCCGTTCACTTACAGAAGCTTTTTTATTTCCACCATCGGGAGGTATAGTTAATTGGGCAAATAAAGAAGAAGTAAAAAACAATATTGCAAATAAGGCTGAAAGTTTATGCGTCATAAGTGCAAGTTTATTGGTGATATATTAAGCTATAAGATACACGATTTTATCAGGTTCTATGATCAAAAGTCCATGAACGACCGCTTTATACCTACAGATAACAGAACAGGTATTGTGAGAGATAATTTTAGCGCTATTGTTCAACTGCTCCTGTCCACTTAATAGCTAGTAATAAGTACATATCTATTGGTTGATAAGGTAATTTTCAGTCAATATTTTTCACAAAAATGCTTCACGCTTTCAGTGATTTCTAATTCAACCCCGAACTTCGGATCAAGCACAGGAGAAGAGGCTTTTAGCGATAGCGGTATATGCCCGGACCAAACTTCATTAGTAATTTCCTCATCACCTTTAGGGCCACCTTCACGCACCTTAGCAGATGCTTTATCTATCCTGAATTTTACCACCATAGTGGCTTTTAACTGGTTCTCGGAACCTACAGAAACTTCATTCCATCTTCCTTCAATGATATTTTCAGTAATGATTTTCAATCCTTCTATTCTCTCATCAGGATTGGTTACTAATTCTGCTTTGCCAAATAAAACTACTGACCGGTAATTTGCGGAAGTATCAAATAATGTTCTTGCTAAAACTACTCCGTCCAGGTGAGTTACACCAATACAAATAGTCGATCCATTAATTATTTGATTCAACATAAAATTTTTGGTTGAACCATGAATGTAAATGGCATCTGCTTTTCTGCCATACGCAGTAGGAATCATCATCGTTTGACCTTCGTGTTGAAAAGCTATATGGCACAAAAAGCCTGCATCTAAAATATTGTAAATTGATTGCTCATTATTTGCAGTCCGGGCTGCTCCTCTTATGATTTTATTAAATTCCATAATTTATTAGTAATTATAATTTTTACATGAAAGCTAAATAGGAATGGTATTATGTTTTAGCTATTATAAAATTGTTTTAATGCAGGTACCAGAATCTTTGGAGGCACATCATGTACCGTGCCGTTTAATGTAATTCGTTTCCCGTTCGGCAAAGCTTCTGCTGCTGCCTGCACCGCGTTTCTGAGTACAACAGGACTTTTTATACTATCTATTACGAGTGATGGTGTTTCAATGGAAGTTAAAATACCTTTTGGTAAGTTAAAGTCTCCGCAAACGGCTGCATCATTGGGAAGAGAGGCCGCATGATGTTTCATTTTAGACCAGTTCGATGTAAATTTTAATACAAAAGGAACAATAGCTGGTACACCTATTACTTTTCTTAAGTAAAACGTACAAGCCTCACCTTTTTTGCCTTCGGCTATCAATTGCCGGAGTTGCTCTTCAGCATTAGCAGGCCTGCTGCCTTTTGGATTTCCAACAAAAGGTGGTTCTAGTAAAGCAAGTTTAATAATATTCAATCCGCTGGCAGCTGCTTTGAGACTGAGTATTGCCCCGGACGATATGCCAAATAAATGCGCAGATCCTCCAGCCACCTGGATCAATGCATTGATATCTTCCATTTCTTTTTGCACAGAATAGGGTTGTGTATCTCCACTTTCCCCACGTGCCCGGCGATCATACGTTATGACAGTAAAATCTTCAGATAATAACGGTGCAATCTTCATCATAGGGCCAAAATTTTTGCCGCAAAACGCACCATCTACAAGGATAACTGCAGGGCCGCTGCCACTTTTTTCGTAGGCTATCGCTGTGCCGTCTTTTGATAGTACTGTACTCATTCTTTTATTTTAAAGCTATATTAAGTTAATTGCTGTAATAACAATGCCCATTCATCATATAATTCTGAAAGCTTTTATATGCGCCTTTTTGCAAAAGCAGGAAGGGTAATATCTTGTTCACATTTAAAGCGCCAGCAACAGAATCAACTCTTTCAATACGAGCTTGTACGATTGGTCGATTTTGTTTTGATATAGCGTGAAAGAAGTGTTCGTTCATGGTTATACAAATCAGGTCTTTCGAAAAGCCGGACCTTTATATTTCTTAGCATTAGCTTTTATTCTTTAATCTTATACAACCCATTTTTAATAGCATATACCACGATGCCGGCTGTATTCTTTACCTGCATTTTCTCTAAAATTTTCTCCCGGTAGCTCTCAATAGTGCGGGTGCTTAAAAAAAGTTTGCCTGCAATTTCTTTATTGGCATACTCCTCGCAAATCAATTGAATAATGGATTGCTCCCGGTCGGAGAAAGTTACCTTATGCATTCTTTGGGTAAGAGCCGTGTTGCTTTGGGCAAGGAGTTGCGCCAGCTTTTTGGAAGTATGGTTGCAATAATAACTCCCTTCTTCATAAACTGTTTTGACGGCTTCTATGATTTCGGCTTTACCGGCATTTTTTATCAAATAGCCCTTAGCGCCAGCCTCTATCATATCTACTATCAAGTTTTCATCATCAAACATAGAGAGAGCTATAATACCAATCTGTGGCAGCTCCTGGCTTATTCGTCTGGTAACCTCGATGCCATCCATTTTAGGCATTTTAATATCAGTTACAATCACATCAGGATGCAGTTGCCTCGCCTGTGCTAACAACTCCTCTCCATTGCTTGCTTCGGCCACTAAAAGGATCTCGTGTTGTTTGCTGAGCATAACGCGAAAGCCATCACGGAATAATTCGTGGTCGTCTGCCAGTATAATAGTAATCGGGTTGCTGGGTTGGATCATGACGACATTGGAATTTTGAATGTGTAAGATGTGCCCGCATTTTTCTTTGATTCAATGAAGAGTTCGCCCTTCATAATCTCTGTACGACGGAGAAGGTTTTTGAGGCCTAAACCGGCGGTTTCATGGATGACTTTTTCATAGTTGTAGCCCCTACCGTTATCAAAAGAAGAAAGGATCAGGTTCCCTTTTTGCTTTTGAAAATCTATTACCAGCTCGCTGGCATTGGCATGCTTGAACGTGTTATGAATGATTTCCTGCACGATCCGGTAAATATGTATGGAATCCTGTTCACTGAGGGAAAAAGGTTCTGCCCTCAGTTCTATTTTTAAATGATTTTGTTCATTGATCGTATTTACAAATTCCTTCAATGCCATGACCACTCCTTTTCGCAGCAGGGTATTCGGCATCAGGTCGTAGGATATTTCCCGGAAGCGTTTCAGTATATCATCAATATGACTATTGGTTTTTTCCAGTTGTACGAGGTCCTGGGGATCGCTCAATTCAAAACTATTGATTTTCATTTTGACCGCAGCCAGCATAGGCCCCAGTTCATCATGCAGATCGGATGCAATACGGGCCCGTTCTTTTTCCAGCGTTGCCATTTCTGCAAGGATATACGTCTTATATAAATTCAAACTTTTTCGTTGCAGGCTTATGATGGATATGACAAAGAAAAAGATAATAATCGTCATTACAACACCGGTGATTAAAATGGCAAGGTAAAGGCTAGTTTCTTTGGCATCCATAATATAGCAAGAGCATAAAGTAAATTGGTAATGCAATCAATATAAAGCAATAGGGTATATACTTTTAAGATAAATGCCTGGCTGGTCGTTAAGCCATAAATCCAAAAAGCATGTACCAATATTTTATAAGTAAAGTACAGGATAAAACCAATACAAAGTAAAAAGGTGGCATCTTTTAAAAGGTTCTTTCGGTTTGTTACTACTAACCTGTTAAGGGTGGCAATACTCATTAGTACAATCACAAAGGAATAAAAAATCCTAAAATAGTTGTCAAGTGCCGCGGCTCCGGCTATAAAGAAATTATCAATAAGCCACACGGCAGGTAACAAAAGGATCATAACATAAAATAAAACTTTCGACTTTCTAAACAGCCCGGTGTTTTTAAACAGCCAAATGATAAGAAGTGATTCCACCAGCACATAGATGTTATTGTTGACAATGGTATTATGATGGTATTTAATTAGTATAAAACTTAGTATCTCATTGATACAGGCAAGCCAGATGCACAATAGAAAAGGATAGTATATCCTATGAATTTTTTTGAGCCGTACAAGCCCTAGAATGCCTGCTATAAAAATACTGAAACCCAGGCTTAACAGAAACTGGTGGTACATAATTTCGAAATTTACATCTATAAGCTATTCAGCGGAGAAGTAGTGCCGCATAGCGGAGGACAAATTTTTCCATCTTCAATAATGCTGCTGGTATCCCCAGCGCCGGGTAGCATATCGTCGTTGTCTTTGTTCACTCCTACTATAATTGCATGTACTATATTATTCACATCCATACTATAATAGATGCGCAATGCCACACAACCCGGCTTTGCCAGTACGTCATCAAACGCATCGCGGTCGAAAGTTTCCGAAATAGAAAGAATGTTTTTGCCCCTGAAATCCGAGGATAAAATTGATTCTTTCTGTGTTCTGTAGCGGGTGGTCATTTCAATAGCCTGGGCTAATGAGATAAAATGTTGGCTCATATAATTTGATTGATGATGTGAATAGAAAGTTCTGTTATTATTTAATTTTTTGCAACCGTAGTTATACGAATAATATACTGATATCCTATTTGGGTATATCCGCTTGATATGCATCAAGAGCTTTATGCCCCAAGCCTATCTGTTGTACAAAATAGAATTGTTTTTGGCAATAATCTTCTTTTAAAAGATTAAAACAGTAAGTTGATTTTTGATATTTTTAGATGTCTGCTGTTTTTGATGTAAATTATACCCATGACGAAGGATCAAATCTATTATGCCCAGCACAAAAATGATGAGGCATTTATGGAGAGCCGGCGTAAAGCGCAACAACACAGGCGGGATACCGATCCTGCATACAAGGAATACCTCAGGCGCTATGCCAAACGGTACTATCAGCTGCACAAAGAGCATTTGAACCAATTGCGCAAAAAATATCCTGATAAAACACGCAATGAAAGGGTAAGCCGGTTTCGTAAAAAAGAAGCTTTAGAATTAGCCAGGGCTTATATTGTACGGCTGCTGACCCGAAGCGGACAATACACAAAGGAAGAAATTACCCCGGCTATGATAAGGGCAAAGAGGACACATGTAAAAAAGTTTCGTGAAAAGAAACTCCTGAAGGCAAAAGAGAAGCCAACAGCAAAATAGATCATACTTTCTTTTGCATTTGGGTTTCTGTATGTTTTTCAGGATTCTTCCATAGCCTTCTTGCCGTTGGCTATAATAGCAACGGCCTGTTTTTGTGCCTCCAACTTTATAAGGGCTGCCTTCTTTTCTGCCGCCCTGATAATCTGCTGTGCGGCAGCTTCCACATTCATAATGGTTTGGTATTTACTTAATTCATCAATCTTTTTGCGGCTATCGGAAAGCTGTAGGGTTAATTGCCGGATTTTTGTTTTTTGAATATCATGGTCGCATAACCATATAATCAAAATAAAAGTGATGAAAATCAGTAATAACAATGCCATGCCTTTAAATTTTTAGAATCTATATATTATTCCGCACCATCTTTTTACATATTCCATATTACGGGTAAAAGCCATGCACATTATTACAAACCCGTGCTTTCCGTCGATTGCATAATAGGGATAATAGCATAGTTAGTAAGATTTGAAGTGCCGGGCAACCGTAGTTATACGGATATTAAAGGAAAAAACCTGGTTGTGGGTATAAGGTACATCCTGATTTAGACGTGTGATGGAATGGAATTCAAATTAAAAAGTTCACGATCATTTTGCTGCCATACGTTCCCCATTGCCGCAGTACTTTATCCAATGATTGCGCCATGGCGGCCCGGCTGATTTTTTTTCCCTTGGTGGCCGGAACCACTGATTTCATATTAATATCAAATACTTCTACCTTGGTAGCAAACCAGGTAGTATGAATGCGTGGAATACCAACTCCTAAAATCATCCCCGGAAGCCCGTGAATGCTTTCTGGTCCGCCGGTTACTAAAATTTCATCCGTATAAAAGGCAAACACCGTAATCGAATCGTTTAAAATGCCCATGGCTTTCCGGCACTCAAAGCCTGCAATAGTGCGGGTATCGGCAGTTAGCTTCCACTTAATTTTTGCCAGGCTGTCTTCTACCAAAAACGTTTCTTCAAAAACGGGTTTTTGTGATACCGTAGTTCCTGTTTGGTAATCATTAAAAACAACGTTTTTATCGGCCACTCCATTAAAAAAAGATTGCGGATCCTGGCGCACTTCCCTGCCCGGCTGGTAAAGCGATTTTGCAGTATCGCCTGTAAAATTGAAGTACGTAACAGAAGTGGCCGGCAGGTGTTCTTTAATCATCTCATACCATTCCGGCGCCAGCTCTTTATACAATTGCTGTACGGCTACCGTTTTTTCAAATTCGATCTTTACTGTATTCCGAAACGGAGTTTGCGCCGATGAAAGCAATACCAGGAATACCGATAGAAAAAGAATGCTATTTTTTATCATAATCCGATTTTTAGTTACCGGGCATTTTATTAAAGGTCCATTCAAACTTCAGCATTACATAGCGGCTCCGGCGCAGGTAAGTTTGTTCGCTGATAAAGTTGCTGTTGATGGTTCTGTCGATGCCTTTATTTTGATTTAAAATATCATTCGCTGCTAAAATCAACTTTCCTGTTTTCTTTTTAAATATTTTTTTAGCAACGTTTGCATTCCATGTAGTGATATTGATCGTGGAATTAAAGGCTTGTGTTTTTTGCCGGAGATTGATATTAATATCTGAGTTCAGTTCCAGTTTTCCAGGCAGCATCATAAATCCTTCTGCGCTGCCACCATATGTAAAATAACGGTTGGACACATCGGGCCGAAATGAAGACCGGGAGTAATTGTAGCTTACGTTAGGTCTTAGTTCAATATTGTAC
>JAICHT010000198.1 GCA_025924755.1 Chitinophagaceae bacterium
CGGCAAAAGCTGCAGCAAACCATGCTGCAGGAAACGTCGCGTTTGGATAGCCTGATAAATAATATTTTGATATCGGCTCAATTGGAAGGTGGCGCTTATCAGTCTGCAAAGGAATTATTGGATTTATCGGCCTTATTGACCGATGTGGTGAAGCAGTTTAAAAACCGGTATCCTGATAAAAAACTGGTGGCAGAAATACAGCCCGGTATTGAAATAAACGGCGATATACTTTTGCTAAAAATGCTGATAAGTAACCTGCTGGAAAACGCCAATAAGTATTCGCCAAAAGATACAGTGATTACCTGCAAACTTTACCGTCATACGGATATTAAACTGCAGGTAATTGATGAAGGTATTGGTATAGAAGCAAACGAGAAGCAACAGGTATTTAAACAGTTTTACCGCATTGGTAACGAACAAACCCGCAAAACAAAAGGTACGGGTTTGGGGTTATATATATCTAGGAAAATTGCCAAACACCATCATGCCACTATTGTTATAGAAGATAATAAACCGCAGGGCAGTATTTTTACAGTTACATTTTCGGGTCACTAATTTATTTGTATGGAAAATCAAACCAAATTATCTATACTATTGGTAGAAGATGAAGAGAACCTCCACGAAACATTAAAGCTTAACCTGGAGCTGGAAGGATATGAAGTAACATCGGCTTACAACGGTGCTACTGCAATGAAGGCGGTGGAAAATGAATACTTTGATTTAATAATTTTAGATGTGATGCTGCCCGAACTGGATGGCGTTTCAGTAACGCAAAATATACGGCTGGCCAATAACGAAGTGCCCATTTTAATATTGAGTGCAAAAAATACAAGCGCCGACAGAGTACTGGGTTTAAAAAAAGGTGCCGACGATTATATGACCAAGCCTTTTGACCTGGAAGAATTATTACTGCGGGTTCATAAATTAATACAAAAGAACAAACGGCTGCAGGATAAAACAACCATTGGCGATGTATACAGCTTTGGTAATAACACTGTAGATTTTAAAGCGCAACAGGCTATGAATGCAAGAGGAGAAAAAATTGAATTAAGCAAAAAAGAAGCGATGCTGCTAAAACTGCTTTTTGAAAATAAAAACGAAGTAGTGCCACGGGAAAAAATTTTGCAATCAGTTTGGGGTTATAATGTATATCCTACTACACGTACTATTGATAATTTTATTTTAAGCTTTCGCAAATATTTTGAAGAAGACAGCCACAACCCCAAATACTTTTACTCGGTAAGAGGCGTGGGATATAAGTATGCGGAGAGCTAACGGAAGTCATTGGGTTGAGTAGAGCCGATAGATTTGATATAAGGGTTTAATAATTTGAAGAAGCGTTCAAATTTTGCTTTGAAGTCAATTAGTTCATTTTCTGTAATTAGCCTTCTGTCAAAAGCTTTTTTCAGACTTGTAAAGGTTTCAAAGGCTGATCCTCTAGCATAATAACAAAAGCTTTTATTTTCCTTATAAGAAAATCTGCCATAGCCTTCTGCAATATTTAAGGCCATAGAATCTGCAGATCTAACTAATTGCTTTCCCAAAGTGTCTTTATCAAAAGGATTCCACTTACTTACAGTATTCCAAATTATTCCTCCTATTTCCATTGCTATTTTATAAACTTCTAAATCATCTAACCTTATCATACCTGCTTTTTAAATAATAACCTAATGACCATTGACTCAATGACCCACTGACTTTCCTACAAGTCTCCTAACTGCGGCCTTATAATGATTTCTTCTACCGTAGCCGCAATGGAAAGCCGGCTGGCCGCATAAATCATTGTAGCTATATCTTCTGCTTCCATAATCCGTTCCCTGCTAACACCGCTGCCACTCCACGAATCGGTGTATACCGCACCTGGTATAACGGTAGTAACTTTTACACCATGTGGCATCAGTTCCTGCCGTAAATTTCTTGAAAAACCCAGCATCGCAAATTTGCTGATACTATAAGCCCCTCCGTTGGGGTAAGCCTGCAAACCGGCAATAGAACTCATATTAAAAATATGTCCGCTTTTCTGTGCTATCATTTTTGGTAAAACTGCACGGGTAGTATGATAAGCACTGTATAAATTTACTTCCAGCATTTGCTCCAGTGCACCGTCCGGTTCATCCGATATATTTCCCTGTATAAAAGTGCCTACATTATTTACCAGTATATCAATCGTATCTGTATTTGTAAGTACCCATTCTCCAAAAAGTTGCGCTTGTGCTTTATGGCCTAAGTTAAAAGCCTGAGCATCTATAGAAATATGCGGATAGCTTGTTTTTAATTCTTCTACCGTATCCAGCACGGTATTTTCGTTACGGGCACAAAGAAGCAGGTTGTAGCCATGCAGCGCAAATATTTGTGCTATAGCTTTGCCAATTCCTCTTGATGCGCCGGTAATAACAGCCGTCATTGTTTTAATTTTATGGTTTACTACAAATCTAAACCCTATCAGGGCAAAATTTTATGAAATACAAACACTTGTTTTTTGATCTGGATCATACGCTTTGGGATTTTGATGCAAACGCAAGAGCCACATTGGAAGAATTGCACAAACACTTAAAGCTAACCGAAAAAGGCGTACACGATTTTGATCTGTTTCACAAAAACTATTTGCAGCACAACGACAAATTGTGGGCACGATACCGGAACGGATATATTAAGCAGGAAGAATTGCGTTTAAAACGCATGTGGCTGACGCTGCTGGATTTCCAGATTGCAGATGAAGCACTGGCTAAAGAAATGGGCGATCTGTTTTTGGATATGCTGCCTACCCGCACGATATTGTTTCCGGATACTATTGAGGTGCTTCAATATCTCACCAATAAAGGATACCAATTGCACCTGATTACGAACGGTTTTGAAAGAACCCAACACAGCAAACTAAAAAATTCAGGTATCGCTCATTTCTTTAAACAAGTAATTACATCCGAGAGTTCCAACAGTTTAAAACCTCAAAAAGAAATTTTTGAATATGCTTTACACAAAGCTGGTGCTACAATTGGCGAAAGTATAATGCTGGGTGATAGCTTTGATGTAGATATTGTAGGCGCTATGAGCATAGGTATGGACCAGGTGCATGTAAACTTTATAAATTCGCCGCAAGAATTACCACCTACCTACACAGTAAAAGCACTACAGGAATTGAAAGATATCTTTTGATAAAAACGTAAAGAGTCAATAGTAAAATGCTTTTGGCTCTTTACGTTCGCAATTTAAAATGGACAAGTTCTCATGGCTGTTCTGTTGCAATGATGTTCATGCGTGCATTTTATTTCTTTTGCGGGTCGTTTATTAGCTGCTTTATTGCTGGAAAGAACTGTTGCGGTAACAGCAACTGTAGTAAGCAGGCCTGCAGCCATAACCAGGAGATGTTTTTTCATGGCCTAATATTTACTTTCAAGTTACTACATTTAAATGAGAATGCTACCATTTTCCAAGTACCGTCACGCCGCCCTTCACTTTTTGATTAATCTTGACTTCAATCTTCGTATCAAGCGGTAAAATCAAATCTACCCTTGACCCAAATTTGATAAAGCCCATCTCTTCTCCCTGCACCACTTCTAGTCCCGGCTTTAAATAATTTACAATTCGCTTTGCCAGGGCTCCGGCTATTTGTTTAACCAGCACTTCTTTATTATGCGTTTTATATACTACTGAATATCGCTCATTTTCGGTAGATGATTTTGGGTGCCAGGCCACCAAATACTTCCCGGGATGATATTTACTGTACACCACTTCGCCACTTACGGCATTTCGGTTTACATGCACATTTAGCGGACTCATGAATATGGAAAGTTGCAGGCGTTTATCGTTAAAGTATTCATCAGGTTGAACCTCTTCAATAACTACTACTGTACCATCGCACGGCGCTACAATGGTATCTTCCCCAGTTGTATGTACCCGTTTTGGAATACGGAAAAAAGAAAAAATAAATATCAGCAAGGCAAAAGAAGCTACTAATATTAGCCAGCACAACAGTGGATGTGTAACACTAATAAAATAAAAAGATACCAGGTTGATTAGTGCAAATAACAGTGTGCTGCCTGCAATTATTTTGTAACCCTCTTTATGAATTGTCATTATGAGCTATTATACTGCAAATTTAGTTGTTTGATAAAACTTTAATCCTGTTTTGTGGCAAATTAACCCTCATAGTTTTCCCATTTGTGGAGGCCTTTCAACAGTTTATGGCAATTTTTATTGCTCTTCCCTATATATCAGTTTTATTTTAAATTAAAATGCGGTAATAATTTTTATCATCTTGCACAACCGAGTCTGGCATGGTAATAGTCTCAGTTTTAGTAGATCATTGAAAAGCCGTATTTAATTAGTACTCGTTAATTTGTAAAAGTGGCATTGGTTATTGGTATATAAATCTATCAGCAGGGAAATATATTAAGCGAAGGTTAGAATGACAAATTGAACTCAAATAACTGATGGGCTTTTACAGTTTAAATAGGGCAGTACTGCAATAAGTGGGTAAGAAAGGTGATGAAAGTTTTTGCAGCAATCCCGTCTGAAAATGCGTTATTAAGTTATATCCGTTTGAATCAGGTGAAATGAGAAGATTGGAACAGTGCATTTTAATAGAGATATAATTGGCTAACGTATGAAAAACGCAAAAAGGCGATGAGAAGATCATCGCCTTTTTTATTGCTTCTATCTTTGATAAAGCACCTATTGAAATTCATAACCAATATCAGCCCTGTAATACATACCGGTAAAATGTATATCCTGCAAACGTTCTTTACTTATGGCCACGGCATCCTGCAGGCGGGGCGCTAAAGAGGTAACGCATATCACCCTTCCGCCATTGGTTGTAATTTTTCCATTTACTTCTTTGGTACCGGCATGAAATACAATGCTTCCGCTTTTGCTTTGCAAGCCGTTTATTTCATATCCTTTTTTAAAATCAGCCGGGTAGCCGCCGCTTACCGCTACAATAGTGCAGGCGCTATCGTTAGTATATTGTATCGTTGTATTATTTAATTGCTGTGTTGCTGTAGCTACCAGCAATGCTACCAGATCGCTTTGTAACCGCGGCATTACTACTTCAGTTTCGGGGTCGCCCATGCGACAATTATATTCTATTACGAAAGGTTCATTCTGCACTTTAATAAGCCCGAAAAAAATAAACCCTTTATAATCCAGGTTATCTTTTTGCAAACCCTGTATAGTAGGATCGATAATCTTTGTCTTAACTTTTTGCATAAAGGTTTCATCGGCAAAAGGCACCGGGCTGATGGCGCCCATACCGCCGGTATTTAACCCTGTATCACCTTCGCCAATACGTTTGTAATCTTTTGCTTCGGGCAGCAGCACATAGTTTTTACCGTCGGTAACTACAAAAACCGATAGTTCAATTCCATTCAAAAATTCTTCCACCACTACCTTCTTGCCGGCGTCACCGAATTTTGATTGTTGAATCATCATCTTGAATTCATCAATCGCATCTTCATGGCTTTGTGCTATAATAACACCTTTGCCGCCAGCTAATCCATCTGCTTTTAATACAATAGGCAAGCTGTGTTGTTGCAAATAAGCAACGCCTTCATCAAATGTATCGGCCGTAAATTCTTTGTAAGCAGCAGTAGGTATGTCGTGCCGTTGCATAAACGCTTTTGCATACGCCTTGCTGCCTTCTAATTGCGCGGCTTCCTTCGATGGGCCTATGACCATTAAGTTTTGCAACTGCGGTTCTTTTTTTAAATGATCTACCAAACCCTTCACCAGCGGGTCTTCCGGGCCTATCACTACCAATTCAATTTGATTAGTTATACAAAAACGTTTTACCGCATCCAAATCCGTTGCCTCCATGGGTACATTGGTGCCGCATTGAGCAGTGCCGGTGTTACCAGGAGCAATAAATAGTTGGGTGGTTAAAGGGCTTTGAGCCATTTTCCATGCCAATGCATGTTCTCTGCCGCCGGAGCCTAACAATAAAATCTTCATAAATTATGATGAAAGATGCGTTGCTAAGTTCGGGTAAGATTATTAAAGGAGAGATGTTTATGTGGATAGATTTTATTTTCTGTATTTTGTAAGCTTATTAACTGTTATTAATTTCTACAAAACTTTAATATGGATCATACAGCTACCGGTCCGGTAACCGATAAAGTGGTGATTTCTGACAAAAGGCATCCAAAGGGTCTTTATGTATTGTTTGCCACAGAAATGTGGGAACGGTTTAACTACTATGGTATGCGGGCCATCTTAGTATTGTTTATGACCAAGGCGCTACTTTTTGATAAAGTATTTGCTTCAAATTTATACGGTAGTTATACGGGGCTGGTTTATATTACCCCGTTAATTGGGGGCTATATTGCCGACCGGTATTGGGGTAATAAGCGTTCTATTATAGCCGGTGGCCTTGTGATGGCAATGGGTGAATTTTTATTATTTTTTTGTGGTTCGTTATATCATTCCTCGCAAACGCTTTCTTCACTTTTTTTCTTTTCCGGATTAGGGTTTATGATAGCGGGCAATGGTTTTTTTAAACCTAATATTTCTTCACTGGTTGGACAATTATATCCTGTTGGTGATAGAAGAATTGATGCCGCTTATACTATCTTTTATATGGGTATAAATGTAGGTGGCGCTTTGGGTCCCATCATATGCGGATTGGTAGGCGACACCGGAAACCCGGCCGACTTTAGATGGGCCTTTCTGGCAGCCGGTATTGGAATGTTAATGAGCGTAGTGGTTCAAAAGTTATTTCAGAAAAAATATGTAATTACACCGGAAGGCCGGCCTTTGGGCGAAACGCCTGCCCATGTTCCTAAAAAATGGTTGAACCCGGTTTTTATAGTGGTAGGACTGTTATTATTTTCTATATTAATGATAGCCGTATTATATGTAGATGCTACTAA
>JAICHT010000199.1 GCA_025924755.1 Chitinophagaceae bacterium
AGGCGTAGAGCATCATACATTACAATATTCCTTCGTCGGCAAAGCTATAATAGCCGTCATCGCTTACTATTAAGTGATCCAGTATTTTAATATCAAAGTATTTGGCGGCTTCTTTAATTTTTTGGGTCAGTTCTTCATCAGCACGGCTGGGCTTTAAGCTGCCTGATGGGTGGTTGTGACAAAGAATTAAACTTACGGCATCTTCTTCCAACGCCTTTTTCAAGATGATCCTTGGGTCGGCCACCGTACCTGTCATGCCACCTTCGCTTATTATTTTAAAGTGGTTTATTTTGTTGGCCCTGTTTAAAAACAATACGGCAAACACTTCGTGCCGGTGGTCTTTTAGCAAAGTTTGCAAGTAGCCGGCCACGTCGCTGCTGCTGGTAATTACTGCTTTTTCTCTTGAAGCAAGGGCCTGCCGCCTGCGCCCCAGTTCCAGTGCAGCTACAATAGTGATGGCTTTGGCTTCGCCAATTCCTTTTACCTTCATCAGTTCTTTTACGTTTTGTTTGCCCAGTTCGGCAAGGTTGTCTTTTCCTACACGCATTACATCTTTGGCCAGTTCTACTGCGCTTTTTTCTTTGGTGCCATGATTTAATAGGATGGCAATTAATTCCGAATCACTTAACGTATCGGCACCTTTATTCAGCAGTTTTTCTCGCGGACGGTCGTCTTTAGCCCACTGTTTAATCGAGTACTTTTGCTCTTCCATAATTTTTTTTGGCGTATTATATTTATGCTGCCTAATCCAAACTTTTTGAATAACTTAAATTTTTTACCTATGAGGCGAAATTACAATTCTGCTATGGGTGCCCTGAGCCCCATTCTATTCTTTACTTTTGTTTATGGCGTTTCTTTGTTTATGGCATTTTTTGTATGCCGCACCGTGTACTTTAGCTTAAGTACCAAAGATGAAATAAGTAAAACAAAGGTTGTACAGGACAATTCAAAATCTACATTGTTGGCCGCTCAATGGCATAATTAGCTTTTATAAAAAATTGAGCAATGGAAAATGTGCCGCGAATTAATATCTTCGCCGCACATTTTTTATCATGGAGTCCACAGCAAAAATCTTTTCCGGTACGGGTTCTCAACGGCTGGCTGAACGTATTTGCAAAAGCTACGGAATACAACTTGGAAAAATAAATATCCAAAAGTTTAGTGATGGGGAAATACAGCCGGTGTTTGAAGAAAGCATTCGGGGCGATACCGTATTTCTGATACAAAGCACCTACTCGCCCAGCGATAATTTAATGGAGCTTTTATTGATGATTGACGCGGCCCGACGTGCCTCTGCACTTAAAATAATTGCGGTGCTTCCCTATTATGGCTATGCCCGGCAAGACCGCAAAGACCGGCCACGGGTAGCAATTGGCAGTAAACTGGTGGCTAATATGCTTACAGCAGCAGGTGCCGACCGGGTAATAACCATGGATCTGCACGCCCCTCAAATTCAAGGCTACTTTGATATTCCTGTTGACCATTTAGACAGTTCGGCTGTTTTTATACCTTATATAACAAACCTGAAGTTAAAAAACCTTACTTTTGCGGCCCCTGATGTGGGAGCCAGCCATCGTATCAGGGAAATTGCTAATTATTTTGAGGCGGAAATGGTTATTTGCGATAAGCACCGGAAGCGGGCCAATGAAATTTCCAGCATGGTGGTAATTGGTGATGTTACCGATAGGGAAATTGTTATTATAGATGATATATGCGATACGGCCGGCACCCTAGCAAAAGCTGCAGCTCTTTTAAAAGATAAAGGTGCATTAAGCGTAAGGGCTTTGGTGACGCACCCTGTTTTAAGTGGTAAAGCGTACGAGAATATTGAAAACAGTGTGCTTGAAGAACTGGTGGTTTGTGACACCATACCATTACGGCATGAAGCGTCTAAGATAAAAGTGGTAACAGTAGCCGATTTGTTTGGAGTAGCTATCCGCAATGCCTACGAAAATAAAAGTATCAACAACCTGTTTTTTCATTCAAAAGGAAGGAGTTGATTTTATTGATATCATAAACTGATAGTACTGCAGTGAATGACACAACAAAGTTGAATCTGGCTATAAGCAATATAGTATTTTGTTGCTCAAAACACTTTTATAAAGATTCTTTGAGATCAATTTTTTAGGAGATAAAGACCGTTAATTTTTAAATACATATAAACAATGAACACAATTACAATCGAAGGACAACTGAGGACCGAATTTGGCAAAGGAGCCACCCGCCAGCTTCGCTCTCAGGAATTAGTGCCTGGTGTAATTTACGGGGGTGCGCAGGATATTAATTTTGCTGCTCCTGCCAGCGCATTTAAACCGCTAGTATATACACCAAGCTTTCAATTTGCAGAAGTTAATGTAGGTGGAAATACCTACCGCTGCATATTAAAAGACCTGCAGTTTGATAAAGTAAGCGATGCCTTGATTCATGTAGATTTACTGGAACTGGTAGAAGACAAAAAAGTGGTAGCTACTATTCCGCTGAAGTTTGTAGGCGTAGCCGCCGGTGTAAAAGCAGGGGGCAGGTTAGAAACTAAAATGAAAGCATTAAAGGTAAAATCGTATCCACGCGATTTAAAAGAACAGATTGAAGTAAATATTGAAAATCTGGAATTGAATGAAAATATCCGGGTACAGGATGTGCATGCTGAAAATTACGAAGTGCTGAACTCGCCTCGTATCCCTATTGCATCTGTAGTTACCACCCGTGCCTTAAGGCAGGAAGAAGCTACTGCTCCGGCTAAAGGCGCTGCTGCACCAGCAAAAGCTGCTGCGGCTCCGGCAAAAGCAGCCGCTCCTAAAAAGTAATCAATTAAATTGTATTAAGCCCGCCATATTAAATATTTAAGTGGCGGGCTTTTTTATATATAAACTTTCTGCAGATCAAATTTGCACTATGAAGTATTTAATAGCCGGCCTGGGAAATATAGGTAACGAATATGCCCATACCCGCCACAATATTGGCTTTGATGTACTATATGCTTTTGTATCAAAGCATGGCGGCCAGTTTGTAACCGACCGGTTGGCTTATAAAGCAGAAGTGAAATGGAAGGGTCGAACCTTTATTTGCATTTGTCCAACCACCTATATGAACCTAAGCGGTAAAGCTGTAAAATACTGGATGGATAAAGAAAAAATTGAGATACAGAATTTGCTGGTAGTAGTGGATGACCTGGCATTACCGCTGGAGAAATTGAGGCTTAGGGCAGGCGGCAGTGATGCCGGGCATAATGGGTTAAAAGATATCCAGGCTACCCTCCAAACTACTGAATATGCAAAACTGCGTTTTGGAATTGGCAATAATTATCCAAAGGGCCGCCAGGCAGATTTTGTTTTAAGCAAATGGCTAAAAGAAGAAGAGCCTTTAATAAAGCTAAAAATCGACAAGAGTGTAGAAGCTATCGAGGGGTTTTCTACCATTGGTATAGCCGCTACTATGAACCAAATTAATAATATTTCCTTTTCGCTGTGAAAAATGAGTGTAATTACTTATTTTAGCATGCTATCAAGTCACGGCTCTTTAGTGCCGGTTTTTTGAGGAAGCCATATATAGGATAAACAGCCCTATGAGCCAGTATCCAATGTATTAAGTTAAATCACATTCTGTATGAAAATATTTTGTGTTGGGCGTAATTACGCCGATCATGCCAAAGAGTTAGGTAATGCCATTCCTGACGAGCCCGTCATTTTTATGAAGCCCAAAAGTGCTTTATTACAGCCGCATACGCCTTTCTACTATCCCGAGTTTACAAATGAACTGCATTATGAAGTAGAACTGGTGCTGCGGGTTTCAAAAAACGGCAAGTATATCCAGGACAAATTTGCCAATAAATATTATGATGCCATTACAGTAGGCATTGACTTCACAGCCCGTGATATCCAGGCAGAGTTAAAGGAAAAAGGCCTGCCATGGGAAAAAGCAAAAGCGTGGGATAACTCCGCAGTTATAGGTAAGTGGGTTCCATTCGCCTCCCTGAAAAATAAAAACGATATCAATTTTGGATTATATAAAAATAAAGAGTTGGTGCAGCAGGGCAACTCTAAAAGCATGCTGCACAACTTTGATTCTTTGGTTTCCTATATCTCCAATTATTTTTCCATCAATATTGGCGACCTGATTTTTACAGGCACGCCGGCCGGTGTAGGCGAAGTAGTGGTTGGTGATGAACTGGAAGGGTTTATGGAGCAGGAAAGTCTGTTTACACTTGAAGTAAAATAGATTAATATAAAAGTATTAGCCACTGCAATAAGTGGCCTTTTTTATTTGCCACCGCTGCCACCGCCTATAATCTTACATTTGTTTTTTTCCATTGAACGATGCTTGACAAAAACTTCCTGTTGCATGTTTACAGGTTAATGTATAGTGCTAAAGTGATGGCTGAAACCTATGAGGCCAATCGTTCTATTTGTCGTTATGTACATTCCACCAGCAGGGGCCACGAAGCTATTCAGTTGGCTACTGCCTTCCAGTTACAACCTATTGATTGGGTAAGCCCATATTATAGAGATGAAAGCTTGTTATTAGGTTTAGGCTGGTCGCCTTACCAGTTAATGCTTCAATTGCTTACCAAAGCAGATGACCCTTTTACGGGCGGCCGGTCCTATTATTCACATCCCAATAATAAAGAGGCTGATAAAGCTAAAATCATTCATCAAAGCAGTGCTACCGGCATGCAGGCCATACCGGCTACCGGCATCGCACAAGGCATCCAATATTTACAGCAAATCCATTCTCCTTTACTGCAAAAAGGGCAAAACGGTGAGTTGCCGGTAGTGATATGCTCTTTGGGAGATGCCAGCATAACAGAGGGTGAAGTGAGTGAGGCTTTGCAATTTGCAGTATTAAAAAACCTGCCTGTTATATACCTGGTGCAGGATAATGAATGGGGGATAAGCGCCACTGCAAAAGAAGGCAGAATGATGGATGCTTTTGAATTTGCGGAAGGATTTAAAGGATTGAATAAAGTTCGCGTAGATGGTACTGATTTTTTTGCTTCTTACCAAACAATGCAACAGGTAGTAGAGGATGTACGAAAAAATAGGAAGCCCTGGCTGGTGCATGCAAAAACCTGCCTGTTAAATCATCATACCAGTGGTGTTCGAAAGGAGTTCTATCGCAGTAAGGAAGACCTGGAGAAACATCAGCAAAACGATCCGCTACCAAAGTTCCGTAAAGCCATTGCCGACCAATTTAATCATAACGAATTAGTCCCTATCGAAGAGGAAATCACACAACAGATTCAGCAGCAATTTAAAGAAGCTGTAGCAGCACCAGAACCGAATGCCGCGCAGGTAGCTGAATATATTTTTGTGCCTACAACAATTGTGGAAGAAAAAGGAGAGAGGGTGCCTGCGGATGGTGAAAAAATAATAATGGTGGATGCCGCTTTGTATGCTATACGGGAGTTAATGGAAGAACATGAAGAAAGCATATTGTTTGGACAGGACGTAGGAAAAAGACTGGGCGGCGTTTTTAGAGAAACGGCTACATTGGCAAAACAGTTTGGTGAGCACCGCGTTTTTAATACGGCCATACAGGAAGCCTATATCATCGGTTCCACAGCAGGATTAAGTGCTACAGGAGTTCGGCCAATTGTTGAAATTCAGTTTGCTGATTATATTTACCCAGGCTTTAATCAATTGGTAACAGAAATCTCAAAATCCTGTTATTTATCCTGCGGAAAGTTCCCGGTATCCACTGTTATCCGGGTGCCGGTAGGGGCATATGGCGGCGGCGGTCCCTATCATAGCGGCAGTATAGAAACCACTTTGCTTTCAATAAAGGGCATCAAAGTAGTATATCCCAGCAATGCGGCAGATATGAAAGGGCTGATTAAAGCTGCTTATTACGATCCGAACCCGGTAATAATGCTGGAGCACAAAGGTTTATATTGGAGCAAAGTGCCGGGTACAGAAGAAGCAAAAAGCATCGAGCCTTCAAAAGATTATATACTGCCTTTGGGTAAAGCGGCTGTGGCACTGCCTGCCGGTAAAAAGCATATAGATAATGGCCAGAGCGTTTGTATAATTACCTACGGCATGGGCGTATATTGGGCAAAAGCAGCAGCTAAAAATTTTGGTGATCAGGTTGAAATTATTGACCTGCGTACATTATTTCCATTGGATGAAGCCTTGGTTTATAGTACGGTAAAAAAGCACGGCAAGTGTTTGGTGCTAACAGAAGAACCACAAAATAATTCTTTTGCCGAAGCATTGGCCGGGCGTATTGCCCATGCCTGTTTTCAATGGCTGGATGCACCAGTACTTGTTTTAGGCGCTTTGAACTTACCGGCTGTTCCATTAAATATTCCTTTAGAAGAAGCCATGTTGCCCAACGCAGAAAAAGTTAGTGAAGAGTTGAGAAAACTCCTGGCTTTTTAAACGGCAGAGAGATAGGTGTCCGATGATAGTTGATAGCCGGGAATACCTACTTTTAGAAGTAATTCCCGGCTATCCATAAATTTCAAACAAGTAATACTTCTATCATCTCTCTAGAATGGATATCCTATTGCCAGGTTATATACAATATTATCTCCGCGCCATTGTTTATTATTGATCCTCACACCATACAGTAAGCGGTTTTCCGGAGCTTGTAACCACGGTTTGCGTACTGGAACACCAACGTCCAACCTAATAACAAACAGTTGTATATCTACACGCAAGCCTAGCCCTACATCCACTGCAAGCTGTTTATAAAAGTCTTTAGTAAACTGGCCGCCGGGTTGCAAACTATCTTTATTATACAGCCATATATTACCCGCATCAATAAATGCTGCGCCATATAGCGGGCCATACAACTTTTGCCGGAATTCCGTATTAA
>JAICHT010000200.1 GCA_025924755.1 Chitinophagaceae bacterium
CACTTCAGCTAGGTACACAAAAATCTTAAAAAGGATAAGTTATACTAAGAACCTTTACCTTGCTGCAGGTATTTAAAAATGGCCATAACATCTTCTTCCCCCAGGCCATTTTGTAAGGCCTGTTGAAAGGTATGAAGCACCGGTGAAAACAGCGGTGTTTGTATTCCTTGTCCATCCGCCAGCCGCAGATCTTTTGCCAGGTGTTTTAAAGCGAAAGCAGCCGGAAAGCTGTTATTTACTATGGAAGCCGCCTTGCCTTTTGTAATGCCGTTGGCTAACGCGCCTTCGTTAATAATAGTAAGCATGTCTTCCATCTTCACTCCCTTATCCTGTGCAAATAAAACCGTTTCGGCAAGGCCCTGCAGGTTGAGCGCCAAAAAATAATTGATTGCCAGTTTTGCCGAACTGCCCTTACCATTTTCACCTAAATGAAGGGACAGCTTTCCAATAATATCAAAATAAGGTTTTACTTTTTGGTACGCTTCTACAGGGCCGCCGCACAAAATAATCAGCGTTCCTTCCTGTGCCGGCTTCACACTTCCTGACACCGGGGCTTCCAGAAAATCGTTTCCGCTTTTGTTACAAACCTCAGCCAGATACCGGGACGTATCAGGCGAAACGGTACTCATATCTACAAAAATCTTTCCGCCAGGTGCATGGCTTAACAATCCTTTTTCTCCAGAATACACTTCTTTTACCGCTGCATCATCGCTCACCATCGTAAATACAATAGAACTGTTATGTACCAGTTGTTGCATGCTTTCCTGGCTCCGGGCTCCTGCCTGCACTACTGCTGTTTCTTTTTCTTTTGTTCTATTGTACACATTTACGGAACACCCGTTCTTTAACAGGTTTTGCACTATAGCGGTTCCCATATTTCCAAGGCCTACCCAGCCTATTTGCACTGTATCCATTGTAGTTGTATTTAAATTTTAAAAAGCAGCTCATATGATACTGCTGTCATTCTGCGCAGCGTTCAATATCAGGTCACTTACCGGCCAGTTCAATCCACACCGGGGCATGATCGCTTGACTTTTCCCATCCTCTTACCAACTTGTCCACACCAGCAGCGGTAAGCTTTTTTTCCAGTTGCGGACTTAGTAAAAAATGATCAATGCGTAAACCCGCATTGCGCCCATATGCATTGCGGAAATAATCCCAAAAAGTGTAAATGGTCTCATCGGGATAAAGCTTTCGTAGCGCATCTGTCCATCCTTGCTCAACCAGGTTGTGGAAAGCAGCCCGAACCTCTGGCCGAAACAAAGCATCGTCTACCCAACGCTCCGGTTTATATACATCTTTTTCGGTGGGCATCACATTATAGTCGCCGGTTAAGACTACTGGCTTTCCGGATTTAAGAAGTCCGGCTGCGTGTTCCGTTAACCGTTCCATCCAGCGAAGCTTATAATCGAATTTAGGGCCCGGAGCCGGGTTGCCATTGGGGAGGTAAAGGCAACCGATCACAATACCGTTGACCATAGCTTCTATATATCGGCTGTGTACATCTTCTTCATCGCCCGGAAGCCCCCGGCGTATTTCTTTGGGCGGTGCATTGCGGGCCAATATGGCTACGCCGTTCCAGCTTTTTTGTCCGTGCCAGATGGCATGATACCCGGCTTCCTTTACTGCTTCTTCCGGAAATTTTTCCTGCGGTGCTTTTAGTTCCTGGAGGCAAACCACATCGGGCGCTGTTTCACTAAGCCAGCGCAGTAATATGGCCAGGTGCCCGTTAATGCCATTCACATTATAAGTAGCTATTTTCATTTTAATGACGACTGCTGTTTTAAGCGTTTTGAAGTAACTGTAAATTATCCGTGAAGGCAGATTTTTAACCTGCTACCATATTCTTATTTGCTTAGTAAAATCATAGTCTGCACTTTTATTTTATCAATTATAGCTGTAAAATTTTCTTCGAAAAAATGGATTAACTCTTTTTTTGAAGTGTTACCCAACTTTACCAGTATTAATTTATAAGGTTCATTTCTTAAAAGAAAACTGTCGAAGAAATCACTGTCTTTAGTGATTAAAATTCTTTGTTCTAAAACGGAGATTTTGTTGATTACCTTATCCGGCGTATCATTACCAAGTTCCAAATCAAGTGTATGTATGCAATCATATCCCCTGGCTATAAAAAGTTGTTTAAGAGAAGGAGGCAGTTGCGCATCTAATAAAAACTTCATGCCGCTTTTATTTCAGCATATTTATGCTTCATATTTAAAACAGCATATTGCAGACAAGCTAAAAAATCTTCCTTCTCTAAATCGGGGAACTCTTTAAGCAGTTCTTCAATACTATCACCACCTGCCAGGTATTCCAGCAATCCCTCTACCGTATAACGTTTATTGCGGATAGTAGGCTTGCCATGTGCTATTTCAGGGTTGATGGTGATTCTTTCTATTAATGAAGCTGCCATATGTAAACATTTGCAATTTAAAATTACTAATTTGTTAGTACAAGCTACTACACAGCCAGATGAAAGCTATTTATCTATTTACCTAAAAGCTAAACAACCATACTACTTACACCTTTCCCTCAGCAATTTCTTCTACCACTCCCGGATCGAGCAAAGTAGAAATATCGCCAAAATTTTGAGTTTCGCCTTCTGCTATCTTGCGTAATATGCGCCGCATAATTTTACCGCTGCGGGTTTTGGGCAATCCTTTTACAAACTGGATTTTATCAGGCTTGGCAATCGGGCCAATGATCCTGCTTACGGTTTGCAAAATGTTCTGCCGGTCACCCGTATCGTTATGCTTATCGCCATTAAAAACCACATATGCGTAAATGCCTTGCCCCTTAATAGCATGCGGATATCCTACTACGGCGCTTTCTACCACACCGGAGTGCATATTAATAGCATTCTCCACTTCGGCAGTACCAATGCGGTGACCGCTTACATTCAATACATCATCTACACGGCCGGTAATGCGGTAGTTTCCTTTTTCATCGCGCAGGGCGCCGTCACCGGTAAAATACAAACCGGGGTATGCAGAAAAATAAGTTTGCCGGCAGCGTTCATGATCGCCATACGTAGTACGTAATATAGAAGGCCAGGGCGCCTTAATACAAAGGTTTCCTGCTGCCGGGTTCCCCTCCACTTCTTTTCCATTTTCATCTATTAGCACCGGCTGCACACCCGGTAGTGGCAGTGTGGCAAATGATGGTATCCCAGGTGTAACACCTGCTAAATTTGAGATCAATATGCCACCGGTTTCCGTTTGCCACCATGTATCTACAATAGGGCATTTGCCTTTGCCAATATGCTCATCAAACCAATGCCAGGCTTCTTCATTAATAGGTTCGCCTACGCTGCCCAATACTTTTAAAGAAGACAGGTCTTTGCCTTGCAGGGGTTCCAGCCCAAAGCCCATTAAAGACCGGATAGCGGTAGGTGCAGTATATAAAATATCTACCTTGTATTTATCTACGATTTCCCACAACCTGCCGGCATTTGGCCAGGTGGGCACCCCTTCAAACATCACAGAGGTAGCGCCAGCCGACAGCGGCCCATATACGATATAACTATGGCCGGTTATCCAACCAATATCAGCCGTGCAAAAAAATACCTGTCCGGGCTGGTATTGAAACGTATTTACAAAACTATAATTGGTGTACACCATATAGCCGCCGCAGGTATGCACCACTCCTTTTGGCTTGCCAGTTGAGCCGGAAGTGTAAAGAATGAACAACGTATCTTCCGCATCCATTTCTACGGCCGGAAACGAAACGGCACCTCCTTTTTCCACCTGGTCTTCAGCATGCGCCATTTCATCTTCCCACCATACATCTCTTCCTTTAATCATGCTCACGGGTGTACGGGTACGGGTATAAACAATTACCCGCTTCACAGTTTTATTACCAATCAGGGCATCATCAATTACATCCTTTAGCGGTATTACTTTTTCGCCACGGTACGCTCCATCACAGGTAACGATATATTCAGCCTGCGCATCCAATAACCTATCTGCAATACTTTGTGCCGAGAACCCGCCGAATATGACACTATGAATGGCACCGATTCTTGCACAACCCAATACTGCATATGCCAGTTCTGGCACCATACCCATATATATACAAACACGGTCGCCTTTTTTAACACCATTGTTTTTTAGCACCTGCGCAAATTGACAAACCCGTTTATGCAAACGGTTATAGGTAACAATCCGCACCCGCTCTTCCGGGTTGTTCGGCTCCCAGATAATAGCCGGTTTTTCACCCAATTCTTTTAAATGGCGGTCAATACAGTTTTCGGTAATATTTAATTTACCATTTACAAACCACTTAATATCAGGTTCTATAAAATTCCACTCCAGCGTTCGGTCCCACTTTTTGTGCCACTGAAAAGTTTCGGCAATATCATTCCAAAAAGCATCAGGGTTTTCTACGCTTTTTTTATAGGCTTCCTTATATTCTTCCGCTGTTTTAATTTGATATGGGTAAGACATAAATAAGATTATTTTGTATGACGTTGAATGATTTTATGCAGTATAATTTAAGTTGGAGGGTTTGGTGATAAGACCAACGGGCAACAGCTTTTTTCCATATACTTCATTCAGCAAATTGGCAGCACCCGTATATACCGCCGAAGCGCCGCAAATGATTCCTTCATAACCTGTAAAATGCTTGATAGCCGTATTGCCGGTAGCATCGCCAATGGCTAATAAAAAGAACAGGATAGTAAGCGTTGCAAAAACAAATTGCAAGGCCCGGCTAATTCTTAAAGTACCCACAAAAAGGATGGCTGTAAAAATGCCCCACATAACCAGGTATGCGATCATGCCGGCTTCTGAAGCTGCTACTATCCAGCCCAGCTTTGGCATTACCAGCAAACCTACCAGTGTAAGCCAAAAAAAACCGTATGATACAAAAGCAGTAAGCCCAAACGTGTTGTTCTTTTTTGCTTCCATAATACCGGCAATAATTTGTGCAAGTCCGCCATAAAAAATACCCATAGCAAAAATCATGGAGTTCATTTCAAATATGCCGGCATTGTGCAGGTTTAGTAATATGGTGGTCATACCAAAGCCAAAAAGCCCGAGTGGCGCAGGGTTGGCGGTAGTGTCAGTAATAGCAAAAGTGTTCGTTCCGTTCATATAGCGCAATATTAATAATGAAGATAAGGGGATAAGAAATAAAATTCGTGCTTACCGGTTAAAAATACAACAAACAAAAAAGACATCGCCATATAACCGTTTTTGTTTGGTTTCAATTTTTGTGTGCAGCAATATTTTCAGCACCTTATGATACTTGCTTACTTTTATAGCGCTAATTTATTCATCCACTGTAAATATTTAAGAAAAGAAGTTATGAATTCATACGAAAAATTACTGGTAGATAATAAAGCCTGGGCGGCAGAAATGGTATCCGATAATGCAGATTATTTTAAAAGGTTAGCCAAGTTGCAAACACCCGAATTTTTATGGATAGGCTGCAGCGATAGCCGGGTGCCCGCCGATAGAATTACCGGCACACAGCCGGGAGAAATCTTTGTGCACCGCAATATAGCCAACCTCGTTATTCATACGGATGTAAACCTGCTAAGCGTGTTGGATTTTGCAGTAAACCATCTGCACGTAAAGCACGTAATTGTATGCGGCCATTACGGCTGTGGCGGCATTAAAGCAGCTATTACCAATAACGATTATAAATTTGTTTTAAACATGTGGCTGCGCAATATAAAAGATGTGTACCGGCTGCACCGCGATGAGTTGGATGCAATAACCGATGAAGAAAAAAGATGCGACCGGCTGACTGAACTCAATGTAAAAGAACAGGTAATGCGCCTTGCCATGACATCCATTATTCAGCGAGCCTGGAAGCAGGAACAACGGCCCGATTTGCACGGGTGGGTTTATGGGTTGAAAGATGGTATCATTAACCCGGTTTTTGAAATGAAAGCAGGTACGCATATCGATCCGATATACGAGTACGAAAATCTATAAACGATATACTGCCTGCTTTAAGCATCAGTTGTTATACCAACACTTTACTATTGATTGAATATGTCAATGAAAAAAAAATCCTTTTTTATTGCCTCGCTTTCCGTATTGCTGCTTTGCGTGCTTGATGGTTATAGCCAGTCCGGCAATATAAAAAATCCTGACTGGGCATTACTTCCATTTACGAAAGCCGATAGTATTAATCCAATATTAAAACCAGACACTACTTTAGTATTTACCGATCCTATATCAAATCAAAAAGTTCATTGGGCAGAAAAAAATGTATTTAATCCTGCAGTGGTTATAAAAAACGATACGCTTTATTTATTGATACGGGCGCAGGACGGCAAAGGCACCTCGCGTATTGGTTTGCTTTATAGTGTAGATGGACTGCATTTTACAGCACATCCCACACCAGTATTTTATCCTGATAATGATGCGTATAAAAAATGGGAATGGCCGGGCGGTTGCGAAGACCCAAGAGTAGTGCAGGATAACAACGGAACTTACTATATGACGTATACCGGCTACGACGGCACCAATGCAAGACTATTAATAGCTACGTCAAAAGATTTGTATCACTGGCAAAAAAGAGGGCCTGTATTTGCCAAAGCATATAGCGGGAAGTATAAAGATTTCTGGAGCAAGTCGGGCGCTATTGTTTCTACTTACAAAAACGGTAAAATAACCGCCACTAAAATCAACGGTAAATATTGGATGTATTGGGGCGACCAAAACATATGGGCCGCTACTTCTGATGATCTTATTAACTGGACACCGGTGATCACTTCCGGTAATAAAAACATACCGGAAGAATTGCAGCGCGGCATTGCTAAAAAAGCACCCCAGTTACAAGTGGTATTTGGCCCG
>JAICHT010000201.1 GCA_025924755.1 Chitinophagaceae bacterium
ACAAAGGAAGCTCTATTGGAAGGAATTAAACGGGAATATGAAAAGGAGGAACGAGTATTTAGCTAATGAGTTCTTATCCTCCTTCGGACAAACAATTATTTTACCTATTGATTAGTATCGTAAACACTTGCCAGCTTACGAAAGTGCTTTACGCATTTCTCACGCATCTTTAGATTAAAGAAAAAGCCTGCTAATCAAAGATTTGCAGGCTTATATAGAGTTTAATATACTATCCAGCGGAGAGTGAGGGATTCGAACCCCCGGACCTGTTACAGTCAACGGTTTTCAAGACCGCCGCGTTCGACCGCTCTGCCAACTCTCCGGCGCAAAAATACAGTTGAAAATGAAACCACAAAAAAAAACTACCACTCCTTAAAAAAACTTAGTTGTTAATCCCTGATGAAAGCCGTAATTTTCAGATAGCGATTGCTTTAAATTATTGTATATGAAAAAAGTTGCAGACATTTTGTCCCGTAAGGGAGCAAATATTACTTCAGTGGCTTCAGACCTAACTGTTATTGAAGCTTTAGAAATTATGGCCGATCAGAATATTGGTTCTGTTATGGTGATTGACGGCAAAAATTTTAAGGGCATTATGACCGAACGTGATTACTCCCGTAAGGTAATTTTAAAAGGCAAATCATCAACCGAAACAAAGGTGGCTGATATTATGTCCACCGATTTTCCGAAAGTTACGCCCCAGGATACTATTGAATTTTGCATGCAGCTGCGAGCTGAAAAAAATATACGCTACCTCCCTGTTTTTAGGGGCGATGAAATTTGTGGCATTATTTCCAGCAACGATCTGGTGAAGCAAACAATCCTTTCACAGGAAGAAACAATCACTACGTTGAAAGACTATTTGCATTCAAATATCTGAAGCACTTGATAGACATATTGTAGTTTCCTTTCAGCCGCCATATATATGGTTGCTACTGACTATTGTTCATATAAAACACGATAATTATTTTATTAACCATTACTGCTATTGCGGACTTGCTGCCACTTTATCTCTTACTACTATTAGGTCGGTAATATCCACCGTTATAGGAATAATGCCTAACTGAACGATTGCTTTTTTACCCCTGATTTCTTTCACCTCTCCTACCTTATGATTTTGCCTCATTAATACTTTTACGCCGGGTGTAATATCACCTCCCACTTCTTCGTATTTTGAACTGATCTTGCTTTTTACTTTTTCTGCATGTTGCTTTTCCTTCTGCTTAAATAGTAGCGATTGCATTCCTTTCATCAGCTCTTTTTTGTCGTCCGAATTTTCAGCTTTCCGCCAGTCAAACACAATTTGTTTTAACTTCCGCTCCATATCTTTCAGGTATGCAATGCGATCCTCTGTTACCTTATTTTGCTGTTTTAAAATCTCTACCTGCTGATGGTGCTTTTCTTTATTGATCAATGATTCCATTTCTTTTTTCAGCCGGTCATTTTCTTTAAGCAAGTGGTTTAGTTCTTTTTGTTTCTGCTCTACCTGGTGCAAGTCCTGTTCGGTACGGTTCAGTAATTTATCCAAACTAAAATGATCTTCATCCACCAGTTTCCTGGCCCGTTCTATCAGCCGCTTCTCTAATCCTATCCGTTCAGCAATAGCAAAAGTGTACGAGCTGCCAGGTTTGCCGATTATTAACTTGTAAAGCGGTAACAACTTTTTTTCATCAAACGCCATAGCTCCGTTAATGATTCCCGGCGTTTTGTTAGCCATTACTTTTAAATTAAGATAATGCGTGGTAACAATACCAAAAGCGTGTTTACGAGCCAGTTCTTCCAATATCACTTCAGCAAAAGAGCCTCCTAAATTCGGGTCGCTTCCACTGCCCAGTTCATCAATAAAAAAAAGGGTTTTGCCATTACAGGTTTCCATAAAATGCTTCATGCTTAGCAAATGGCTGCTATACGTGCTTAGCTCAAACTCCAGGCTTTGCGTATCACCAATATGAATCAGCAGCTGTTTAAAAATTCCAAACTCCGAAGACGGATGTACCGGCACTAGCAGGCCGCTTTGTACCATCATTTGCAGTAAGCCCACCGTTTTCATAGTAACCGTTTTACCGCCGGCATTGGGACCGCTGATCACCAAAATCCGGTTATTCTGATCCAGTGTTATAGTAACGGGTATAGTGGATTTTGACGACCGCTGGTTATATAGGTACAGCAGCGGGTGATATGCCTGCACCAAATGAATATGGGCCTTATCCATTACTACCGGGTACTCGCCTTTGATATCGTTTGCAAACAAAGCTTTGGCTTGTATAAAATCGTATTCGCCCACAATGGAGTGATAAGTAGTTAACAAGGAAGTATAGGCTGAAAGCTTTTTTGTCAGTTCTTTTAATATCCGGTAAACTTCCTTGCTTTCCGAATTTTCCAGCTCAAAAACCTGGTTATTTAATTCGATCGTTTCTTCGGGTTCAATAAACGCTGTTTTACGGCTGTCACTCTCACCATATAATATGCCTTTTACGGTGCGCTTCTGTTCGGAAAAAACAGCCACTACCCTTCTGCCATTCATAAAGCTTTCTTCAATATCAGACAGGTATCCCAATTTATTAAGCTTACCCACAATCTTATCAAAAACACGCCGCAGTTCGTTGCGCTTTCGATACAGGCTCATTCGTATGGTGTACAATTCTTCCGACGCATTATCTTTAACAACACCAATGTCATCAATCACATCATTAATATAGTGCAGGATTGCTTTTTCGTAATACGTTCCTTCTATCACTAATAAAAGGCCTTCGTAAGCAATACGCTTTTCGGCATCAAACCAGCGAAAGATATTTTCGATACTGATGGCCAGCTTGCGAAAGGATACCAACTGCTCGCCGGTAAGTACGGCCCCTTCTATAGACAGCAGGCGCAGTTCTTTATTTAAATTAAGTATATAATCGGTTGGAAAGTAGATGCCGTTTTGTAAGAGTTGCTTAAATTCATGCGATTGTTTCAATTCGCGGTCAATAAAATCCTTACGGGTATGAATGCGAAGCGACGCTGCTTTATTTTTAGCATATTCCGAGCGGCACTTTTCGTGCAACAGTGTTTTGATTTTGTCAAACTCTAATTGAACAGCCGCAGAATCTGGATATAATTTCATTAAAATTAATCTGAAAAATTCGACAAATTTACGAATACGCTTCTTTTATCTTAATAAACCGCCAAAGCTTTTATAAACCTTGTGTTAAAAGTAGGATTGTCTGGCAGATGTATTTAAATTCCACTGGAAATTTGCACAAACCAATTGCCATACATGAACTATACTTTACTTTCAACGTTATTATTTTTTTCCGGAGCCTTGGTTAGCTGCTCCTCAGAACCTAAATATCAATCCATGAGTGCATCTTTGGTCAATATGAATGAAAAAACAGATACGGCTACTTTCGGCACCGGTTGCTTTTGGTGTACCGAAGCCATCTTTGAGCAATTGAAAGGCGTACTAAAAGTTACATCCGGCTACTCGGGCGGAACAGTAGCAAAGCCTACTTATAAAGAAGTGTGCACCGGCAATACCGGTCATGCAGAATGTGTGCAGGTTGTATATGAGCCGGCAAAAATATCTTACGATGAACTGTTGGAAGTATTCTGGCAGGTGCACGATCCTACCACGCTAAACCGCCAGGGCGCAGACGTAGGCACGCAATACCGCAGCGCTATTTTTTATCATAACGACGAGCAAAAGCAAAAAGCGGAACATTACAAAGCAGAACTGGATAAAAGCGGCGCTTTCAACAACCCCATTGTTACTGAAATTACTCCTTTTGAAATATTTTATCCCGCAGAAGATTATCACCAGGAGTATTACCAAAATAATAAAGGCGCCAATCCTTATTGCGCTGTAGTGATCCGGCCAAAACTGGAGAAGTTCCAAAAGGTATTTGCTGCCAAACTTAAAAGGGATTGAGTATCTTGTTGGCACTTTGCTTTATAAGATATGTTGAAAACAATTGTTCCATTCCTTCTTTGTAGCCTGTGCAGTTTAACAACTGTAGCTCAAAAAAAAGCGGTACCGCAGATACAAGTACTGACACAGGATACAAAATCCAATCTCAGGGGTTTAAGTGTCGTAAATGACCGGGTAATATGGGTAAGCGGCAATAACGGCACGGTTGGCCTATCTACCGATGGCGGCGCCTCCTGGAAATGGCTTACGGTACAGGGTTTTGAAAAAAGAGACTTTAGGGATATAGAAGCATTTGATGGAACCACGGCTATTATAATGGCAGTGGATGAACCGGGGTATATCTTAAAAACTACGGATGCAGGCGCCAGTTGGAAAGTAGTATATGAAAATAAAACCAGGGGCATTTTTTTAGATGCTATGGAGTTTTGGAATGATATCAGCGGTATAGTAATAGGCGACCCGATTGATGGAAAATTCTTTGTAGCCCGCACATTTGATAGTGGCAACACCTGGAGGGAAATTCCGGATAAGTATAGGCCGGTAGCCGATAGTGGCGAAGGATGTTTTGCAGCCAGCGGCACCAATGTACGGTCATTGGATCGAGACGAAGCCGTGTTTGTATCCGGCGGAATTTCTTCGCGTGTTTTTATCCGTAATCAGCCTGTAACACTTCCTATCGTTCAGGGCAGCCAAACCTCAGGCGCTAATTCTATTGCTATATTGGATAATCATAAACTGAATGGCGGCGCTACTATGATAGTAGTAGGCGGCGACTTTAATGCCGATTCTTCCTCAAATAAAAACTGCTTCTATTCGCACAACCGCGGCAAAACCTGGATAGCGCCTAAAACCCCTCCGCATGGTTATAGAAGTTGTGTAGAATATTTATCCAAAAAACAATTAATCACCTGTGGTTTAACGGGCGTAGACTATTCGTTTGATGGCGGTACCAACTGGCAGTTAATCGGCACAGAAAGCTTCAATACCTGTCGCATTGCCAAAAGCGGATCGGCAGTGTTTTTGGCTGGCAGCAATGGAAAAATCGGCAGATTAGAGTATACGCACAATCCATAAATCAATTTTAATAACAATATTTCTTATGGCAGCAGTATGGGCATCTATCAATAATGAAATAGTGAAGCTGCAAGATGCCAGGCTGCATATTAGCGACTTGTCTATACAACGTGGCTATGGCGTTTTTGATTTTCTGAAAACAACCAATCATATCCCGCTTTATTTAGAAGATCATTTAGCCCGTTTTTATTACTCTGCACAAAAGATGCGTTTGTCTGTAAACCTTCTACCAAACGAATTAAAAAGTACTTTATATACCCTCATCAAAAAGAATGACCTTGCTGCTTCAGGCATCCGCATAACGCTTACCGGCGGGTATTCTCCTGATGGATACCAGTTAGCTCCCCCTAATCTGATCATTACCCAGCAGCCTTTAACATCTATAGTATCACCCAAAGAAATAGCATTAATTACGTATCCTTATCAGCGGGATTTATACGATGTTAAAACAATTAATTATACTATGGGCATCTGGCTGCAACCGCTCATTAAAGAAAAGGGCGCAGATGACGTTTTATTTTACTCAAATGATGCGGTCTCTGAATGCCCGAGAGCCAATTTTTTCATAGTAGATAAAGACAATAATCTCATTACTCCTACCCATAATATTTTAAAAGGCGTTACCCGTAAAAAGATACTGGAAGTAGCCCGGCCTTTTTATCCTGTTAAAGAAGGCAATATAACACTTACCGACATACGCAATGCCAAAGAAGCTTTTATTACCAGCACTACCAAACAAATAGTATCCGTAAAAAAAATAGATGGCATACCTGTTGGCAATGGCACTAACCCCGTTTCTCAGCACCTGTACGTACTATTGCAAAAAGCTCAAGCTGAATTTCTTTCTCAATATGCTTCACAATTAAAGTGGTAGCCACTGCTGTAACCTATATTGCTACAGCAAGTGATAGCATTGCAAGCAAAATTTCGTCATATTAATATTTAAGATTTCTCCCCAAAAATTATAGCATGCAACTTGCTATAATAGCAGGAAGTTGTAAACTAAAAAATGTAGAATGGAAGAACTAACCCGTATATGGGGAATTCATGAAAATGTTACCCCTCTTGAAATTGCAGCCAGGTCTTTTGTGATGTTTTTTATAGCCTTGTTGCTTATACGTGTATCAGGACTCAGGGCTTTTGGCAGAAGCAGTGCCTTTGATAATGTGATCACATTTTTAATTGGAGGTATATTAAGTAGAGGTGTAGTGGGCGCTACACCATTCCTATCCTGCATAACAGGAGCTTTTGTTATTTTAATGATCTACCGCATTTTAGGACTGGTTGCTATGGATAATAAACTCATTGGCAAATGGGTAAAAGGCGAAAAATACCTGTTGTATAAAAACGGAAATTTTGTGAAAGAAAATATGACCAAAACCGGCATTACAGAGCATGATATGATGGAGAAGTTGCGCATACAGGTGCAGTTAAACAACTTAGCCGAAGTAGAAGAAGTGAATATGGAACGGAATGGTGAGATCAGCTTTGTGAAAAAGAAAAACGAATAGGCTTTCAGTTAAGCATTTTTAAAATTTAATAAATCAGCATAAATAAAAAGTATGGAAAAAAGAAAGTTAGGAGCTTCCGGGTTGCAAGTGGCGCCGTTAGCCTTTGGCGGCAATGTGTTTGGGTGGACTGCAGATGAACCTACCTCCTACCAGTTGCTGGATGCATTTGTAGCGGCAGGTTTTAATTTAATTGATACGGCAGATAGCTACTCTAGTTGGGCACCTGGCAATAAAGGCGGTGAATC
>JAICHT010000202.1 GCA_025924755.1 Chitinophagaceae bacterium
CTTCTTTCTGATGCAGCTTTTCTTCGGCAGATAATTCTTCTTTTTCAATTTCAGCTAAACGTACACCAATATCAGGCAATACAAAAAACTCCGGGTCTTCTCCCGATTTGGTAATCATCTGCAAGCCGTTATCAGTAAGATCAACTGAATTATTTTTTTCATCAATCTGAAACAGCAATTCTTCATCCACTATATGCATATTGCGCTGCTGATCGGCCAGGTAGTAATTTTCAGATTTTTGCAATTTTACTTTAATACCAGGTTCACTTAAAAATTTTATCAGCGGGCCATATTTAGGCAATCCGCGGAAAGCACGATACAAATACAAACCGCCGCTTTTTGGATCATCGTCTCCTTCGGCTATGCGCTTTTTGGCTTCATTTAAAAAACCACGCACCAGCCGTTCCTGCGCTTCTACCAGTTGTTGTATCCTGGGCTTGTGAATATGATATTGCTGATCGTCGCCTTTGGGTACCGGCCCCGAAATAATCAGCGGAGTACGGGCATCATCAATCAACACGCTGTCCACTTCATCAACCATCGCATAATGATGCTTGCGCTGCACCATTTCTTCCGGTGCATGCACCATATTATCCCGCAGGTAATCAAAACCAAATTCGTTATTGGTGCCGTAAGTAATATCGGCATAATAGGCTTGGCGGCGCTCTTCGCTATTTGGTTGATGTTTGTCAATACAATCTACCCGCAAACCGAGCCACTCAAAGATAGGGCCGTTCCACTCCTGGTCGCGACGGGCCAGGTAATCATTTACGGTTACAATATGCACTCCTTCGCCAGCCAGTGCATTTAGGTAAGCAGGCAGGGTAGATACGAGTGTTTTACCTTCACCGGTGGCCATTTCGGCAATCTTTCCTTCGTGCAAAACAATACCACCAATTAACTGCACATCATAATGGACCATATTCCATACTACGGTGCCGCCGCCGGCTGTCCATGTATTTTGATAGGTAGCCTGGTCGCCTTCTATGGTGATATATTTTTTAGTGAGGCTTAGTTCTTTGTCCAGCTCAGTGGCAGAAGAAACGATGGCGGCATTTTCTTTAAAGCGGCGTGCCGTTTCTTTTACTACAGCAAAGGCTTCGGGCAGAATATCTTTTAAAACTTCTTCCAGCTTTTTATCGCGGTCTTTTTTTAAGGTATCCACCTGTTGGTATATGGCATCTTTACCGGCAAGGTCTTCGAAAGATACTGCATCTGCTTTTTTGTTAATGCTGTCAATTTCTTCATCAATGGCTTTTAAATGTTCACTGATGCGTTGGCGAAACTCTACGGTTTTGTGTCGCAAGGCATCATTGCTTAGCGATTGGTACGAGTCGAAGGCCTGGTTGATTTTAGCAACAAGCGGGGTGATGGTTTTGACATCCTTTTCCGACTTATTACCACCAAATATTTTTGAAATAAAACCTATCATATATTGTTGTTGGTTGTTCTTTATATAATATTGAAAATATTCTCCGTCAAAAACGGTGCTTAACTGCAAGTAAAGCCAATTTGACAGCGTCGCCAAAGATAATTGAATTTGGCTGTTGCCCTAATGGCTTGTACGGAATAAGTTAATGACAAAGCCACCTTTAAACTTTGTTTAACGAGCTTTGATAATTAAAAGCCAGTATGAAAAATGTGTATTTATTGATAGGCCTTTTTAGCGCGATAGCAGGTGCAGGCTGTCATAGCAATTCAAATAAATCACAAAATAATTACCCTGCCTATGCAGATTATAGGATATCGGGGGCAGAAGATCAGGAAAACGTGACGGCTATATTTCAATTTAAACCTGACTCTGCAAGCACACAAAGTATCATGCTGGATGCTCCTGCACAGGTAACCCTGGATGAGGAAATTATAACTGCTGACAGTGCAAACTTTACGGGAGTGTACTACGAAATTCAAAAGCCGCTGAAAACTTTTACCGGCAGCCATACCGTTATTTTTACCGATGCTTCAGGTAAGGCCTACAGGCAGGTTTTTAATTTTACCCCATTTCACCTTGAAACCATCATCCCAGCAACAGTGAAGCGGCAGGATATAACGCTACACATAACCGGGTTAAAGCCAGTGGATGTTTTACGACTGGTAGTGATTGATACTTCCTTTACTACTGCTGATATTAATATGGTGGATACCATAACAAATGGAGTATTAACAATCAGCCGCCGTCAATGGAGCAACCTGGCCCCAGGGCCGGTAACCCTGCAATTATTTAAAGAAGAAGAGCAAACCTTAAATAATGCGGCCAGCAAAGGTGGCCACCTTTCTATTACCTACAGGCTAAGCCAAGACTTTGACCTGGAAGACTAATAGCAGCTTTGCATATTAACAAAGACAGCAGTATCCTTATATGGAATTTTAGCCTGATATGCCTACATTTGCGGCCGAAAAGTGAGCTTTTTGAATTAGAAGGGCAAAGAGGATATGGATAAGTAAGGCGGATAAAGTAAGAAGTTGGCGGTATAAAAACTCAAACAAAAATCGTAAATATAAAACAGCATGGCTGGCCAGTTAAAAGAAGTACGTAACAGGATCAAATCGGTACAAAGCACGCAACAAATTACCAAGGCTATGAAAATGGTAAGCGCTGCCAAATTGCGCAGGGCGCAGGATGCCATTTTGCAAATGCGTCCTTATGCTACTAAGCTGCAGGAAATGCTGAGCAATATTGTAAGCAATAGTGAAGGAGAGAGCGGTATGGCACTCGCCACCGAACGCCCAATAGAAAAAGTATTACTACTGGTAATTACCAGCGACCGCGGCCTGGCAGGAGCGTACAACGCCAACCTTATAAAACTGGCCAAGCAAATGATTAAAGAGCAATATGCAACTGCCTATGCCAAAGGAAATGTAACCATATGGAGTATGGGCAAAAAAGGATATGAGCATTTTGCAAAAAATAATTATACCGTAACCGATACGTATAAAGATATATTTCTGAACCTTTCATTCGATAACGTACAGCAAGCGGCGGCGGCGGCTATGAAGGCTTTTGAAAATAAAGAGTTTGATGTTGTTGAAATTGTGTACAGCGAGTTTAAAAATGCCGCTACGCAAAATTTTGTAAGCGAACGTTTCTTGCCCATACCTAAAGTGACGCAACAGGCCGGCGCATCAAAAGCTGATTTTATTTTTGATCCAAATAAAGAAGAACTGATTGCGGAGCTGATGCCCAAAATTTTAAATACACAATTGTTTAAAGCCGTATTGGACGCCCAGGCTTCTGAACACGGTGCCCGTATGACGGCGATGGACAAAGCCAGCGAAAATGCCAACGAGCTTTTACGCAACTTAAAGATATCTTACAACCGGGCCCGCCAGGCAGCTATTACTACCGAACTGACAGAAATAGTAAGTGGCGCCGCGGCGTTGCAAGGATAATCACGTTGATTGTTGTTTGTTGGCCGATCACCGTTCAACAAACAACAATCAACAACCCACCAATATGGATCTTTCAAACCTGATACCTCATATCGAATCGCTCATATTTGCCAGCGATAAACCGTTGCCGGTTGCCGAAATTACCGAGCTGATTAACAATGCTTTTGGCTTTATGGAAGACAAGATAGCAGAAGATCAGGTAGAAGCGGCTTTAGAAGGAATTACTGAAAAATACGGCGCTGAGTTTTATCCGTTTGAAGTAAAGCAAAGCGGTGGTGGCTGGCAATTTTTAACCAAAAAAGAATACCACAAAACCATAGCCCAGCTTAATGGCGAAAAGTTTCTGAAAAAGTTATCTGCAGCCGCACTGGAAACGTTGGCCATCATTGCGTACAAACAGCCCATTACCAAAGGTGAAATTGAAACCATCCGGGGGGTGAGCAGCGATTATACCGTACAAAAACTGCTGGAAAAAGAATTAATTATTATTACCGGGCGAAACGAACAACTGCCCGGGCATCCTTTGGTATATGCCACTTCCAAAAGCTTTATGGATTATTTTGGCATCAACTCCGGTCACGATCTGCCCAAAATAAAAGAAGTGCTGGCAGCCGTTACCGAACCCACCATAGTGCACCAGTCCGATGCAGACCAAACCAATACATTAGCCATATCCGACGAAGGAGAGTTGATTAGTGCAGTGGAAACCAGCGAAGAAACTTTTACTGCTGCAGATGCTACAGAAACTGGTGCCAGGCTTTTTCTGGATACAAAAGAAACCGCCGATACCGAAGAAAATGGAGATGCAATAGGTGATGACTCTATAGATGAAGCTGATAATACTACTACTAATGAAGACGAAGCAGAAACCTCCGGAAATGAAGAAGCCTAGCACAAAGTTCAATGCGCTTTCGCTTGCTGTATTATCTTCGCAACCATGTCACAAAATTTATCGCATAGCCAGCTAACAGACCTGGCCGACAGGTTTGGTACACCTTTATATGTGTATCATGCCGAAAAAATAAAAGAACAATACGAGGCATTGCAAAAAGCATTTAAAGAGTGTAACTCCCGCTTTTTTTATGCCTGCAAAGCGTTAACCAATATCAATATCTTAAAGTATATCGCTTCGCTTGGCGCCAATTTAGATTGTGTGAGCATCAACGAAGTGAAATTGGGATTGAAAGCCGGCTTTACACCCGACCGTATTTTATTTACACCCAACTGTGTAGACTTTGCGGAAATAGAAGCGGGAAAGGATTTAGGCGTTACGCTTAATATTGACAACATTTCCATTCTGGAGCAGTTTGGTAATAAGTTTGGCGGCAGTTATCCTATCTGCATCCGCTTTAATCCACACATTATGGGCGGCGGCCACTACAAAATGTCTACGGGTCATATTGATAGTAAGTTTGGTATCAGTGTGCACCAGATGCGGCATATCGAACGCATTGTGAAAACTACCAGTCTGCATGTAAAAGGCATCCATATGCATACCGGCAGTGATATAAAGGATATCAATGTATTTTTAGCAGGCCTTGAAGTGATGTTTGAAATAGCAGAGCATTTTCCGGATATTACGTTTGTAGATTTAGGCAGCGGCTTTAAAGTGGCGTATCATGAAGATGATGTGCAAACCGATATTGAAGACCTCGGCGAAAAAGTAACTGCGGCATTTAAAGACTATACCAGCCAAAAAGGAAAGAACCTGGAAGTATGGTTTGAACCCGGAAAGTTTTTAGTAAGCGAAGCCGGGTATTTTATTGTAAAATGCAATGTGATTAAACAAACTACCGCTACGGTTTTTGTTGGTGTTAACAGCGGCTTTAATCATTTAATACGGCCGATGATGTACGAGGCATATCACCGTATTGAAAACATCAGCCATCCTTTTGGCAATCCGCGGATATACACCGTGGTGGGCAATATCTGCGAAACGGACACCTTTGCATGGGACCGTAAATTGAGTGAAGTAAGGGAAGGAGATTACCTGGTATTTTATAACGCCGGTGCTTATGGTTTTGAAATGTCTTCCAATTTCAACTCCCGCCTGAAACCAGCCGAAGTATTGGTAAAAGATGGTGAAGCCTTACTGATAAGAAAGCGGGATGAATTTGATGATTTATTGAAAAACCAGGTTGAAGTATTATAATACCAGCACTTTGATAGATAGGCTGCTAAAATAAAAACGATGCGATTTATATTTTCACTGTTATTGTTTACCTCACTGGCCGGCCACGCCGGCGATACTACGGGTTTGTACAGTCCATATGCGAATGTGGCGAAAGATGTGCAGCAGGCAGTGACAAAAGCCAAAGCCGAACATAAATATGTGATGCTGCAGATTGGTGGCAACTGGTGCGTATGGTGCTACCGGTTTAACAGTTTTGTAAAAACGGATTCGATCTTAAACCAGTTACTGGAAAATAATTATGTACTGTATCATCTTAATTACAGTAAGGAAAATAAAAATCTCGATTATTTAAAAAAACTGGGTTTTCCGCAGCGGTTTGGTTTCCCGGTTTTAGTGATATTGGATGAAAATGGAAACCGCATTCATACTCAGGACAGCACCCTGCTGGAAAAAGGAAACGGTTATGATAAGGACAAGGTGAAAGCTTTCTTAATCAACTGGTCGCCAGCTTCTTTAGATGCTGTTTTTTACAAACAATAATTTGATTAATCGCCAATAGTACCTCTGCCATAAATCCCGTTGTTTAAACAGACCAGGATGAGTCTTCACTATTTATATTTCATTTTATCAAGTGGATTGATATTATACGGGTAGGATGAACTTCGTTGTAACTTTCACAACTTCTTAAGCATTAAATTTTTCAATACAGCGTTTACAAACAGTGGGTGTGTCTTTTTAATAGTAAAAGATATAATGCCGGTAACTGGTAAATGTCTTTTCAAATCATGTCCATTATCAAAATAGTGTCTTTTTGCTTACTATAAATCCGAGCCTCCTTTCCAGGAGGCTTTTTCGTTGAATTTTTTTGGAAGCGATATATCGGACGCCTATCTTTGCACTCCCAAAAAGACGCCGCGTTCGTCTAAGGGTTAGGACACCACCCTTTCACGGTGGTGATACGGGTTCGAATCCCGTACGCGGTACATCCATTTTTTGATAAATTTTCTTAAGGCTGCTCCATCAAGGGCAGCCCTTTTTTTATATTCAGATAGCTATGTACTAATCCTGAATGGAGGCGGGTGTTTGAAGTCGTGTTCCATCATAAGTGAGACCACCTTCCAACCGCTTGTTTAAAATGCTTGTTTTCCTTGAGTTTTATTGAATGGAACAATCGTTCAATACAACAAGCAAAACA